>NZ_JBOFYU010000215.1:0-3574 GCF_051654825.1 Clostridium sp. | reverse complement strand
TATGGTTAAATTAATCATATAAATTACTATATAAATAATAAGCAGAGGATTTTATTATGTTATCTAAACTAAAAAAACATCAAAATTTTATCAAGGACTTTGTTCTTATATGCCTAGGGTGTTTTATTGCATCTTTAGGTGTAAATTTATTCTTAGTAAAAGCACAACTATTAAGTGGTGGTGCTACAGGAGTTGCTCTTATTCTTGAATATATGGCTGGAGTTCCTTCTGGTATAACTGTATTTATTGTTAACATACCATTATTTTTCTTAAGTTATAAAATGCTTAGTAAGAGGTTTACAATATATTCAGCTATAGGGATGGTTTCCTTATCTATTTCACTTATTATAACTAAACCTCTATCATCTCTTGTAAGTGTTGATGACATTTTACTTTATTGTATTTATGGTGGAGTTTTATGTGGACTAGGATATGGACTAGTTTTCCTAAGAAATGGATCTACTGGTGGTACTGATATTATTACTATGGTTCTTAGAAAAAAACATTCAAACTTTGAAATTGGAAAACTAAGCTTTTCTATAAATTTCATAATAGTAATTATTGGTGCAATTATATTTGGTCTTCCTAAAGCACTTTATACATTAATCTCTATTTTTGTTCAAGGAATAGTAGTTGATAGGGTTATTAATGGATTCAATAGTAAAAAGCTATTATTAGTATTAAGCGAAAAAGAAGAAGATATTATAAATTTTGTTATAAAAGATATGAACAGAGGGGTAACCTCATTAGTTGCTGAAGGTGAATATACTCATGAATTTAAAAAGATGCTTTATATTGCTGTTACATCTTCACAAATGATTAATTTAAAAACTAAAATACTAAACATAGACCCAAAAGCATTTATTACTATAATAGATGTATCTGAAGTTAACGGAAAGGGTTTTCATAGGATTTAATATATAAATAAAAACCTCTTAAGAAAAATATCTTAAGAGGTTTTAAATTTATCAACAGATAAAAAAAGTTTTCCACAAAACTGTTAACAAAATTAATTTTTCTGAGGATAATTTTTTTATTTTTTGCTATTTAAATAATCTTGCTGACCAATCTCATATAAATTATTTCCCATACTATCTATAATTACTACAAGCGGTAAATCTACAACTTCTAGCTTTCTAATAGCTTCTGCACCTAAATCCTCATAAGCTATTATCTCTGATGATATAATACTTTTTCCAATTAAGGCAGCTGCGCCACCTGTTGCTCCAAAATATATAGCTTTATTTTTAATTATCGAGTCTATAACTTCTTTTCCTCTTGCACCCTTGCCAATCATTCCTGATAGTCCTAATTCTAATAATGCTTTAGTATATGAATCCATTCTGTAACTAGTAGTTGGACCAGCTGACCCTATTACCATTCCAGGCTTAGCTGGACTTGGACCAACATAGTATATTATTTCATTGTTTAAATCTATAGGAAGTTCTTTTCCTTCAGATAATAAGTCTACTAATCTCTTATGAGCAGCATCTCTAGCTGAATATATAGTTCCTGATAATAATATACTGTCACCTGATTTTAATTCCGATACTTTTTCTTTTGTTAGAGGTGTACTTAATCTTATAGCCATATTTAAATTCTCCTCCTATATAGTTCTTTCTTTATGTCTAGTAGCATGGCAATTTATATTAACAGCTACAGGTAATCCAGCTATATGAGTTGGATAAGTTTCTATATTTAACCCTAGGGCTGTAGTCATTCCTCCAAATCCCTGTGGACCAATTCCTAGTTCATTTATTTTATCTAACATTTCTCTTTCTAGCTCTGCATAATACTCTTTGCTATTGCTAGTATTAATAGGTCTAATTAAAGCTTTTTTAGCTAAATATGCAACCTTATCAAATGTTCCTCCAATACCAACTCCTACTATCATCGGTGGACATGGATTAGGCCCTGCTGCCTTAACTACTTCAATTATAAATTCCTTAACCCCTTCTATACCATCTGATGGCTTTAACATCTTAATTTTACTCATATTTTCTGAACCAAAGCCTTTTGGGGCAACTGTTATCTTTAATTTATCCCCAGCTACAACATCATAATATATAACTGCGGGAGTATTATCTTTAGTATTTACTCTATCTATAGGGTCTTTAACAACTGATTTTCTTAAAAATCCTTCATCATACCCTCTTCTAACCCCTTCATTTATAGCCTCTTCTAATAACCCACCTACTATATGAACATCTTGTCCAAGTTCAACAAACACACATGCCATTCCTGTATCTTGGCACATTGGCATTTCCTCATTCTTAGCTATATTAGCATTATCTATTATTTGATTTAAAACGTCCTTTGCTATTGGCCACGTTTCTTTTTCTTCAGATATTAGTAATGCATCCTTTATATCCTTTGATAAGTAGTAATTTGACTCTATACATAATTCTTTTACTACATTAACTATTTCACTTATATGTATTTCTCTCATATATATACCCCCTTTTTATATAATTTAAGTTTAGTGTTTTTCTAATATTTTTACAATAGGTTTGAATATAAGAATATTTTATTATTTTTGTTAATATACTTTATTAAGATAGTTAATTTAAAATTAAAAATTAGTCTTTACCAGCTAATTGTGTTCTAACAAACAAAAAAGAGAGATTATAAATCTCTCTTCTATTTTTAATTTAATTTGTACTCTCATTTCCTTGAAAATACTTATCTATTCCTAAGGATATTCCATTAACTATATCTTCTTGGTGCTTATCTGTTTTTAGTTTTTCTTCTTCTTCTGGATTAGATAAAAAACCACATTCTACTAATACAGATGCGCCCTCATACTTATCTCTTAAAATTAAGTATGCATCACCTGCTGGCTTAGCAACTCTCTTATTATTATCACTTACTGATTCCTTTAATGACTCTTGAATACTTGTTGCTAACTTATTGCTGTTATCATTAGAAGCATACCATACTTGTGCACCATAGCACTTAGCTTGTGGAAACATATTTTGATGAATAGATACAAATACATCACATTTAGTTTCCTTTTTTAACTCACATCTTCTTTTTAGATCTTCTCTCTTCTTTTCCTTTATAGTTTTTCCCTTTATTTCTAGACCTGCATCATCTTGACGAGTTAAATGCACCACATATCCTTTTCCTTCTAAATTAGCTTTTAATTTTAAACTAATAGCTAGATTTATATCTTTCTCAATTGTTCCGCTCTTTGATTGTGCACCACCATCAAATCCTCCATGACCTGGATCTATTAGAACTACTTTTTGTGCCTGCTCATTTTCTATCGCATTTACTGGTAGGCTTATACACATACATAATAAAATTATCAATGAAAATACTCTTAATTTCTTCATTTGTATTCCTCCATAAAAAATATTTATTTAGATAAATTTATTATACCCATTTTTTATAGTAATTCTCCTAAAAACATATTCTACTTTTATTAATTACTTAATCGAGTAGGAGGTAGATAATTATTTTATCTACCGACCTCTCACACCACCGTACGTACCGTTCGGTATACGGCGGTTCATTAGAATTTAATGCATCATTTGATATGTTTGTGTTAGATTAACAAATCCTAGTGATT
>NZ_JBOFYU010000214.1:0-42101 GCF_051654825.1 Clostridium sp. | reverse complement strand
AAAGAAATCTTCTATTCGAGTATATTATTCACCTTAATTGGTGAATATATACAATGACTTGAAGATATAATATAAATCAAAATATCTTTAATTATTTCTAAGAAGAAATTTCAGATACACAAAGTTTTTTACAGGCTCTTTTTATATAAGTATTAATTTATTAATTAGTAGTCTTTTCAGAAGTATTAGTGTCTAAGTTATTATTAGAGTCACTTGAGTTAGATGTATCTTCAGTTGAAGATGTGTTTTCAGTGTTATTTTCATCTATGTTTGGCTTTGAATCTGTATCTTCATTTGGATTTATACTTCCTTCTTCAGAAGTACTGTTATTAGTATCACTTATGTTTTCTGAAGTATTATCTTTTTCCGGGGTTACAGTTTCAGTTGAGTTTGAACTATCACCTGTAAATAATGATTTAAACCAGTCTACAATATTGCTAAAGAAGTCAGATATATTATTCCAAATGTTTTGGAAAAATCCACTATTACTTAATTCCTTTCCTGCTGTTTCTAAAGCATTAGAAATTTTATCGCTTATATTACTTAATGTTTCCTTTACTTCACTATAATCAATATTTAAATCATTTACTTGAACCATTAAATTAGTGATATTAGATTTTTGTTCATCAGTAATATCTATGGTATAGTCTTTTGTAACCTTATTAACTATTTTTTCTACTTCAGCTTCTGATTTTGGAGCTTCCTTTATAATTTCTGTTTTAACATCATTAATAACAGCAGCAGCTTCATCAAAGCCTATTTCTTCCCCAAGATTAGCAGTAGTCTCTACTTCTTCTTGAGCTACCTTTTTATTTTTTAGGGACAATTCTTCACCTTTTATAGCTTCAAAACCTTTTAATATTCCTGATAAAGCAGATGTTCCAGTAACAGGGAAGGGTGAACTAGCTTTAACATCAGCATTTGTTACACCAGATGTTACAAGGGCATTAGATAACATTAATCCAGTAACCTCAGTTAAATTATTAGCTTGTACATTAATTCCACCTTCGTTAGTAAGTTTTACATATGAAGACGAATAACACCCACCTTGATAATTAGATTGGTCATTAGGATCAAGACCTAATTGCTTAATGATATCATCATTTGTAATTCTATCTATACTAACCTTATCAGTAGTAACGCCAAATTCCTTTAACATTTGTTCTTCTTGTGCATCTGTTAAATCTATTCCAAAGGTTACTCTTTCCTTATTTTGTGCTTGTACATTTACTGTAAAAGAAGAAAATATTAAAGTAGTAACAGTAAGTAATGATATTATTTGTTTTTTCATATTTTAAATCTCCTTATTCAATAGTTTTAACTTATTTTACTTTAATTCTATCTGTAAAACTACTATATAAAGAAATTTTAAGAATAAATTAAGAAAAAATATATTGTTAAAATAAAGAAAATTAAGAAAAAAATGTTGACTTTATTTTAAAGGTGATTTAATATTTAGGTATAAATTAAATATTAATCTTCAGGGCAGGGTGAAATTCCCTACCGGTGGTAAAGCCCACGAGCTCAAAGAGCATGATTCGGTGTAATTCCGAAGCCGACAGTAAAGTCTGGATGAAAGAAGATAGATGGATTTTATGAATGTATGTTACTATACTTAGTTTTTTAGTATATTAATATATTTTAGTAAAGGATTATTTGCTCTGAAACATTTTGTTTCAGAGCTTTTTTATTATTCATCTAGGATACAGTTTTTTTCTGTATCTTTAAAAGCCTTGGGATAAAATTCTCAAGGCTTTTTCTTCTTTTAAATTCTAAATATTTATAAGAATGATAAATGTTTAGAATTAAAAAAAGAAATTTATAGGAAGGTAATTTTATGGATGATAAATATATGAAAATGGCATTAGAGCTTGCTAAGAAGGGGGTTGGAAGAGTAAATCCTAATCCATTAGTAGGAGCAGTTATTGTAAAAAATGAAAAGATTATTGGAGAAGGATATCATGAATATTTTGGTGGCAATCATGCAGAGGTAAATGCAATTAATAATTCAAATGAAGATTTAGTAGGCGCTACTATATATGTAACTTTAGAGCCTTGTTGTCATTATGGAAAAACTCCGCCATGCACAGAACTAATTATTTCTAAAGGGATATCAAAGGTAGTTATAGGAGCATTAGATCCAAATCCATTAGTTTCAGGCAAAGGAATAAAACAGTTAGAGGCTGCAGGTATTGAGGTTGTTTTAAATGTTTTAAAAGATGAATGTACAAGCTTAAATAATGTATTTAACAAATATATTAAAACAAAATTACCTTACGTTGTTCTTAAAGGCGGTATGTCATTGGATGGGAAAATAGCTACTGAAGCTGGTGAGTCTAAGTGGATTACATCAGAAGAATCTAGGAAACATAGTAGACAAGCTAGATATGCATTATCTGCAATTATGGTTGGAGTAGGAACAGTGATTAAGGATAATCCTTTGTTAACTTCAAGAATTCACGATAAAAAAGATCCTATAAGAGTAGTAGTAGATACAGATTTAAGAATTCCATTAGAAAGTAATGTGATTAAAAATAATAAAGATAATTTAACTATTATTGCTACAACTTCTAATAGTGAAAAAAACACGAAAGAATTAATAAAAATGGGTGTAAAGATATTAAGAGTAAAAGAAAAGGAAGGTAAAGTTGATTTAAGAGATTTAATGATTAAGCTTGGTAATTTAGGAATAGATAGTCTTTTAATTGAAGGTGGTGGAAGGTTAAACTTTAGTGCATTAAAAGAAGGAATAGTGGATGAAGTAAGGTTTTATATATCACCAAAGATAATAGGTGGATAAAATTCTATAGGAATAATAGGTGGAAAAGGAATTGAAAAGTTAGATAATGCATTTAAACTTAAAAATTTAAATGTTGAATTTATAGATGAAGATATATTAATTAAAGGTTTTTTATAGGAGGAACAGGTGTTTACGGGACTAGTAGAAGAAATTGGAGAAATTAAAAGTATAAAAAAAAGTAAAAAATCTGCCTTTATTAACGTAAAAGCAAGACAGATATTAAAAGATATAAAAATAGGGGATAGCATTAGTACTAATGGAGTTTGTTTAACTGTAGTTAGTTTTACTGAAAATGAATTTTCAGTAGAGGCTATGGCTGAAACTTTAGAAAGATCTAATATAGGAAAGCTTTCAAATGGAGAAAAGGTAAATTTAGAGAGGGCAATGAAGGCCAGCGATAGGTTTGGAGGTCATATTGTAAGTGGGCATATAGATGGTAGAGGTGTAATTACTTCTTATAAAAATGACGATATAGCAATTTGGATTACTATCGAAGCTAAAGAAGAAATATTAAAATATATAGTTGAAAAGGGGTCTATAACTTTAGATGGTGTAAGTTTAACGGTGGCTTATGTAGATAATGAAAAATTTAAAGTAGGAATTATACCCCATACTTCTAAATTTACTACATTAACAAGTAAAAGTCTGGGAGATGAAATTAATATAGAATGTGATGTAATTGGTAAATATGTAGAAAAACTTGTGAATTTTCAAAAGGTAGAAAAGAAGATTAAGGATATAGATATAAATTTTTTAATAGAAAATGGATTTTAAATTATTAATAGGAGATGAGCGTAATGTTTGAATTTGATAGTATTGAAGAAGCAATAGAAGATATTAAAAAAGGTAAGATAATAGTGGTTATTGATGATGAGGATAGAGAAAATGAAGGAGACTTAGTAATGGCTGCTGAATGTGTGACAGGAAGTAGTATAAATTTCATGGCTATGTATGGAAGAGGATTAATATGTATGCCTGTTGAAGAAAAAAGATTATTAGAACTAGATATAAAAGAAATGGTTTATGAAAATACAGACAATCATAAAACAGCATTTACAGTATCTATAGATGCTGTAGATACAACAACAGGTATATCAGCCTTTGAAAGAGCTCACACAATAAAAAGGGTATTAGATGAAAAGTCAACCAAAGATGATTTTAGAAGACCAGGACATATATTTCCACTGATAGCTAAAGAAGGTGGAGTTTTAAAAAGAGCAGGACATACTGAAGCAGCAGTTGACCTTTCTAAGCTTGCAGGATTTAAAGGAGCAGGAGTAATTTGTGAAATTATGAATGAAGATGGAACTATGGCTAGAACTTTTGACTTAATTAATTTTTCTAAAAAGCACGACTTAAAAATTATAACAATAGAGGAATTAATTAAATATAGAAGATTAAAAGAAAGATATATAGAAAAGGTAACTGAAGCAAAGATGCCTACAAGATATGGTGAATTTAAAATACATGGATATATAAATAAGTTAAATGGTGAGCATCATATAGCATTAGTAAAAGGTGAAATAAATGGGGATGAGAATATTTTGGTAAGAGTTCATTCTGAATGCTTAACCGGAGATGCATTAGGATCAAAAAGATGTGATTGTGGAGAACAATATGATGAAGCAATGAAAAAAATTGCTAATGAAGAATCAGGAGTTTTACTTTACATGAGACAAGAAGGCAGGGGGATTGGTTTAATAAATAAGTTAAAAGCATATAATCTTCAAGATACAGGTTTAGATACTGTAGAAGCAAATTTAGCATTAGGATTTGAAGATGACTTAAGGGATTATGGAATAGGAGCTCAAATACTTGAGGATTTAGGAATAAAGAAAATAAGACTTATTACAAACAATCCTAAAAAGATTATCGGGCTAAAAGGCTATGGAATAGAAGTTGTAGAAAGAGTTCCAATAAAAATAAATCACAATGAAGAAAATAAATATTATTTACAAACTAAAAAAGAAAAAATGAATCATTTAATATAAAAATACTTAAATAAAAAGGGAGATAGAAAGATGAATATATATGAAGGAAGTTTAATTTCAGAAGGGTCAAGATATGGAATAATAGTAGGAAGGTTTAATGAATTTATAACAGGAAAGTTACTTAGTGGAGCAATAGATGGTTTAAAAAGACATGGAGCAAAGGAAGAGGAAATAGATATAGTATGGGTACCAGGTGCATTTGAAATACCATTAATATCAAAGAAGTTAGCTAAAAGTAAAAAATATGATGCTATAATTTGTTTAGGTACAGTAATAAGGGGAACAACGTCTCATTATGATTATGTATGTCAGGAAGTTTCTAAGGGAGTAGCATCAGTTTCATTAGAAAGTGATATTCCAGTTATATTTGGGGTGTTAACTACAGATACTATAGAACAAGCTATAGAAAGAGCAGGTACAAAAGCTGGAAACAAGGGATATGATGCTGCAGTAACAGCAATTGAAATGGCTAATTTAATTAAAAAAATATAATTTTTATTATAAATAGAATCTTTATTTAGAAAGATTCTATTTATTTTATTTCATTTTAAATTCAGAGAACATACATTTTGTGATATACTAATTAAAAATAACATAAAGATACTTAAGATAATGGGGGAGGGAAATGGCAGCAGGCAAAACACATGATAAAATAACAGTAGCATTTTCACCAATTGTAATAATAATCCTTACTATTGTTAATGTAGAATTTATAAATGAAGTTGAAAATATAATTATATTAACCTTTGTAGGTCTATCAGTATATATTTTCGGTGGATATATGTTTTCAGGTGATCTTGATATAAAAAGTAGAGAATATAATAGGTGGGGAAAGATAAAGTTTATTTGGATTCCATATCAAAAGTTTTTTTCGCATAGGAGTATTTTTACACATGGATTTATATTAGGCCCTACGGTAAGATTAATATACATTTACATAATATATATATTAATTTTAGCAGTACTGTATTCATTTACAATAATAAATGTATCAACAATAGATATTGTAAATATTACGTTTGAGTTAATAAAGGGTAATGATATTCTTTTTATTAATATTGGTCTTGGAATTTATTTAGGATCAGGATTACATACAGCTACAGATATAATATATAGTTTCTTAAAAAAGAAATTTACAATCAAAATTAGAAGAAAAAAGAAGTATAAAAGAAAGGTAGCTTGGAGGTAAAGTATTTACCTTGTTAAGAATTAAAAAATTATTACGAAATAAGACATTGATGAATTTGAAATCAATGTCTTATTTTATTGTATATGGAAAAATAATGTATTATAATTAAAGATATCCAAATAACTTGTCAAAGTACATTTAAATATAAAGTGGGGAGAAAATTATGTTAGATGTTTTTATTAATGACAATAGTGAGAAGAATAATATAAAATATACAAAATTTATATTATTAATCCTAATATGCATTATTTTTTTGCTTATAAATTTATTAATTAGAAACTTAAAATCTCCGATAAATCCTGGAGGAAATAATATTTTAGTTGAATGTATGATTGTAAATAATTTCATGAGGTTATTTAATTTAATTTTATGTATTATTTCAATTGGAGCATGTGTATTTTACTATAATTCAACAAAGAAAAAAGAAATATTTATTGTTTCTTTAGCCTTTATGGTACTTTCAGTAGAGATATTTTTTAGATGCTATGATGTAATATTTTGTATAAACGATTTAAATAAAATAGAGGGTGGATATAAAGTTATAAACTCTATACTAAGAGTTACATTATTATTTATTGCTATATCAAAATTTGAAAAGTTAAAAAAATACATTACAAGCAATAAATGGTTTATAACAGGATGTATATATATAATTTCAATAATTGCTAATATTATGGAAGAAAAAAATGGGATTTTATACTTTTTTAAACAAGATAATTTTGCTATTTTATATAGTATAGTTTTTATTTTAATATACAGTATAATAGGAATTACGTTTATGAGAAAGGCTTTTAAAGATAGGGAATATATTTATGCTATTATAGGTTCTAGTATTATATTATTTGCTATAAAAGCTATATATGCAATATTTATAATTGTTGATCCTAATTTTGTACTTAAGGTAATTTCAATTGGAATTACTTATACTACTTTCATTAATATTATAAGTGGTTTATTTATTGAAATAATGATAAAGGTAAGTAAATCAACAATTCTTGAGGAAAAAATGCTTGTATTTTATAGTTTGATAGAAAATGATCCACATAGTGAAATTATGATTTGTACCGAAGATGAAGAAGTAGTATATTGTAATAAAATGGTTAGGAAAATTTATGAAGAAATACATAAAAAAGAAATGACTTATGAAAAAGTAAATGAAGTATTTAAAAACAAAATAAATAATATGGATAAAGAGTATGTAAAGAAAATTAGAAGAACTGTAAATGAAGCTGGATGTTGGGAAGGTTTAATCAAAGTTGGAAAAGGTGATGATGAAGTTTATAGTTCTAAGATGCAAGTAATTTATAATGAAGAAAATCATAAAAATTATGTTATTTCTTTAAGAGATATTACTGAAAGATATAATTTGAAAAAGAAATTAAAAGGAAATGAAAAAAAATTACATAGCCTAACAGAAAATATTAAGGATCTTATTATTAGCACTGATAAGGATAATATAATTGATTATGTAAATAAATCTATGATGAAATTACTTTGTCATAAGGAAGAGGAATTAATAGGTCAAAATATCAATAAATTTATTCTTTCAGAGCCGAGTGTTTTAAAGTCTTTAGAGGATGGAAGTGAATTAATAGTTGAACATTACTTAAGAGATAAAGACAAGCAGATTATAAAACTAGAAACTATAAGAACGCCTATTTATGATGAAACAAATGAAATTCAAGGATGGGTACTTGTAGCAAGAGATATAGAATATAGAGATGAATTAGAAAAGCTAAAAATAAAATACAAAGAAATACAGGAATATCAAGAAATTAAAAATGAGTTTTTTGCCAATTTATCTCACGAACTTAGAACACCTACAAATATAATATATTCATCAATTCAATTATTAGATAGCCAAATTGATAATAATGAATTATTTATGGATTATTACAGAAAATATGATAAGACTATAAAACAAAATTGTTTTAGAATGTTAAGGTTAATAAATAATTTAATAGATATAACAAAATTTGAAGCAGGTTTTTTAAAAACTGAAATGGTTAATGTAAATATTGTAGCTTTAATTGAAGACATAACATTATCTATTATACCTTATGTTGAGTCAAAGGAAATAAATATTGTTTTTGATACAGAGTATGAAGAATTAGAGATAATGTGTGATATAGAAAAAATAGAAAGAGTCATTTTAAATTTATTAGCTAATGCTATTAAGTTTACTAATCTAGGTGGAAATATTCTTGTTCATATAAGGCTAAATGGAGAATATGTTGAAATACTAGTTAAAGATGATGGAATTGGTATTCCTCAACATATGAAGGATGTTATCTTTGAAAGATTTGTTCAAGTTAGCAAGTCATTTAATAGATTAAAAGAAGGAAGTGGAATAGGTCTTGCATTAGTTAAGTCTTTAATAGATCTACATAATGGAAACGTATTTTTAAATGATACAGAAGATAAGGGGTGTGAATTCATCATTAAACTTCCAAATAAAAAGCTCCGATATGCAGAAGAATTTGTTGTGTCAAAGGAAGAAAAACCTCTTCAAGAAAAAATATCTATAGAATTATCAGATATATATGACATATTATAGAGATAATTTAGGTATAATTTAGATAAATTTAATGAAAAAACTCGAAAAATTTGTTAAAATTCTTAAGAGGTTATATTTTTAGGAGGAAAACTTATGATAAATAATGAAAGAGTACTAAAAAGATTTTTAGATTATGTGCAAATTGATTCAGAAAGTTATAATGAAAAAGAATTTGCATTAAGATTAGAAAATGATTTAAAAGAAATTGGTTTAGAGGTTGAATTTGATAATGCTGGTGAAAAGGTAGGTTCAAATACTGGAAACCTTATTGGGAAATTAAGAGGAAATGTTGAAGGAGAATCAATATTATTCTCTTGTCATATGGATACTGTAACTCCAGGTAATGGTGTTAAGCCGGTAATTAAAGATAATAGAGTTTATAGCGATGGAACCACTATTCTTGGCGGTGATGATAAAGGTGGTATAGCTGCAATTATTGAAGCTTTAACAGTTATTAAGGAAAATGATATAAAGCATCCAACTATAGAAGTAGTTTTCACTATAGCTGAAGAAGTTGGTATATTTGGAGCTAAAAACTTAGATTATTCTAAAATAACTTCAAAGACTGCTTATATATTTGATACTAGTGGAGATATAGGGTCAATAGTTATAAAAGGCCCAGCTCAAGATAAATTCCATGTTAGAATATCAGGTAAAACTGCTCATGCAGGGGTAAGTCCTGAGTCAGGAATAAGTGCAATTCAAATAGCAGCTGATGCTATAGCTAATATGAAGCTTTTAAGAATAGATGAAAATACTACAGCAAATATTGGAAAAATATCAGGTGGTGTTGCAACAAACATAGTTTGTCCTGAAGTAATAGTAGAAGCAGAAACTAGAAGTACTGTAATTGAAAGTTTAGAAGAGCAAACTAAGCATATGATTGAGACTTTTGAAAATGCAGCAAAAAAACATGGTGGTTCAGTTGAAATAAATGTTAATAGATTATTTGGACAATTTGTAATTGAAGAAGAAGATGCCATTGTAGCTAAGGCTAAAGAAGCTTTAAAAGCAATAGGAATAGAAGGAAAAGCCGTTTCAAGTGGTGGTGGAAGTGACACTAACATTTTAAATGGAAATGGAATTAAAGCTGTTAATTTATCAAGTGGTGAAAGAAAGCCTCATACTGTTGAAGAGTATATGGAAATTGAAGATTTAACAACTCTTTCAAAGCTTGTTTTAGAGTTAGCAAAAGCATAGAAATAAATACAGAAAAAATTAAAGAATGCCGTAAAGCATTCTTTAATTTTTTTTATTATGAATTTTTATACTTAAAGGACTGTTAGATAAATATAAAATTTAGCACATTCCGCCGCCACCGCCGCCACCACCGGCACCAGGACATCCAGCCATATTGTTATTAGCTTTGTTCATATTCATATTATTAGGTGGTGGAGGTGGTGGTGTATATTGCTTATAGTTATTCATAAATTCTTGAGCTCTTGATTGAAGAGTAATTAAGCTATCTTTATATTCACTATTAGATGGGTCGATCTCTGTTGCGATTTTTATGTGATTTACAGCTGTATCAAACCAACCTTTTTTTAATTGAACAAATCCTTGAAGATAATTCCATTCAGCAGAATTTCTATGTTCAATTAAATTTAGTTTAGATTCTGCTAAAATAAAGTTTTGATGTTCAATTAAGTTTCTAATTTCTTTGTATAGATTTCCATCAGTCAATAAATCATAAGCCAAGTTAACAGCATTTAAATTTTCTTGAACCTCAGGCTTAAGAGCTACATTTGAGCCTTTATCAACATTCAGCTGTGAAAGAATATTTTGATATGCGGACTTTATCTCATCTTTTGATGCACTTGGACTTAGACCTAATATCTTATACGGATCCAAATTTACTTCACTCCTTATTATAGTAATAATATTATATTCTAAATATATTTTAAATATAAAATATTATTCTGTAATTTGGAGATATATTAAAAAAATATTAAATAAAAAAAGTAGAGCTTGGCATCCGGCGAAGGACAAACCAAGCTCTACAAGTAATTAGCACTTTACGTACCAACTGCTCTATAATAATAACAGCATTTAAATAAAAAAGCAAGAAAAAATAAAAACAATGGAAAAATAAATATAAATATGGTAAGTTAAAAATAAAGATTATTAATTAGGAGAACAAAAGATGCCGAGATTTAAAAAAGTTTATATAGAAATAACTAACATATGTAATTTAAGTTGTAATTTTTGTCCTAAGACAGGGCGAGAACTTGGATTTATGAATGAAGAAAAATTTAAAAGAATAATAAAAGAAGTAAAATCTTTTACAAATCATATTTATTTTCACTTAATGGGAGAACCATTACTTAATAAGAACATTGAAAGATTTCTTGAAATAAGCAATGAAAATGATTTAAAAGTAAATATAACAACTAATGCTACCTTAATAAATAAAAGTAAAGATATATTAATTAATTCACCAGCTTTAAGACAAATGAATATTTCACTTCATAGCTTTGAAGCTAATAATTCTAACATAAGCTTTAATGATTATTTAAATAATATAATTAATTTTGTAGATGAAGCCACTAAAAAAAGTAATATTATTTGTGCTTTAAGATTATGGAATATAGATACAGAAGAGTTAAAAGCAAATAATAGCTTAAATACTGAAATAATAAAAACTTTAGAGGAAAAGCTAAAGATAGAATTTGACTTAAGAAATGCTTTATTAGAAAAAAATAGAATGAAATTAAAGGATAATGTCTATCTGAATATGGCAGAAAAGTTTAAATGGCCAGATATTAATATAGAAACTGTAGAAGAAAATGTATTTTGTTATGGTCTTAGAGACCAAATAGGTATATTGGTAGATGGAACAGTTGTACCATGTTGTTTAGATAGTGAAGGAAATATACCTTTAGGTAATGTTTATAAAGAACATTTAGATGAAATATTAGAAAGTAAAAAGGCTAAGGATATATATGATGGATTTTCAAGAAGGTGTGCAGTAGAAGAGCTTTGTAAAAGATGTGGTTATGCGAAGAGATATAAAAAATAAAGGTGGTACCCATAATAGTTACCACCTTTATAAAACTCGTTAAAATGAGGAAGTTATCCTCTACAAATGACTTTTCGAATTAAACACATTTCACAATTTAAATTATATTCATTCACTTTAATGTCATCAATATAATTTAAAAGGTAAAAAATTAATATATAGGTTATATAAGAATTTTAATCTAATTTAGTTAAATAATTCTTTTGTTTTAAAATTAAATATAAGGGGGAGTGTATAATGGGCTATATTTATAATCTTGCTTTTAAAATGGCTTTATCAGCAACTGTATCATATATAATTGCAGAATCAATAAATTTGAAGTATGCAACGGTTGCTGCAGTTATAGCCATATTAAGCATTCAAGATAATAGAAAGAAAGCTTTAGTAGTTGGAAAAAATAGAGCTTTAGCCTGTATTTTAGGACTTGGAATTTCTACTATAATATATAAACTAATGGGGAGCAATGCATTTTCATTTGGAATTTTTTTGATTATATTTATTCCGGTAACATCAAAGTATAAAATAGAAGTTGGTATGGTTCCAGCTGTAGTTTTATCTACACATTTACTAGTAGCAGACTTTATAAATTCAGGATGGATAATAAATGAGCTATTTATAATGGTAATAGGTATAGGGATTGCTTCAATTGCAAATATTTTTATGCCATCTATGCAAGATGAGTTTAATAAGGACAAGGAGTATATAGAAGAAACATTTAGGATTATAATTTTAAAAATGAGTAAATCTCTTGTAACTCACACTGTGGATATAGATGAGCAAAAATATATAATAGATCTTGAAAAAAGGTTAAAGGAAAGCAAGGATAGAGTTTATAAAATAGTAAATAATAATTTTTATAAGTCAAATTCATATTATACAGATTATATAAATATGAGAATAAATCAATTTGATACAATTAAAAGAATGAGATTACATTTTGAAAAGTTTTATATGTCATTTGAGCAAACTACATTAATGGCTAAATTTGCGGAAAATGTAGCTAAAAGTATTGCAGAAACAAATGATTGTATAGATCTTAGTAATGAAGTTATGGTTTTAAAGTCAGAGTTTAAAAAAATGCAGTTACCTAAAACACGAGAAGAGTTTGAAAACAGAGCTCAATTACTGCAGTTTTTAAATGATTTAGAAGAGTTTATAAGTATAAAAAGAAATTTTGCAATAAATTATTTAGAAAAATAACTTAGATAAAGGAGTGGAAATTTAAATCCACTCCTTTTAAATTTCAATTTCCATACCATCATATGAAAATAAAATATTATGCATTTTAAGAGATACTTCCATTTTTTTATAGTCATCATAACTTAGTCCCCAGTTTTCTTCAAGGTGGGTTAATACCACTGTTTTTATATTAAAACTTTCTTTAATATGTATTATTTCATCTATTGTAAACATTGCAGTATAAATATCATTTCCAAGAGGTATTTTTATGGAATGGTTAAAATTTTCAGTAGGGATAAATCCACCCATAATTAAAAGGTCTGCATTATTAAATAAAGAATTATTTGGAAAAGGTTTATTATCACAAGGAGCATAAATAACCTTTTTATTATTATATTTAAAAACAAATGATGTAGATACTATATTAGATATAATAGGAACTAATGAAATATCTATATTTTTTATTATTGTTTTATTAGTTTTATTTACTAAACATAAATTATGGGATTTATAATAATCTAAATAAGAACCATATTTATTTTTAATATTGTAAATATCATCTATAACTTCAGGGAGACCAATTATATTAATAGGTCTTGAACACTTAATTCCTCTAAAATAATCAATCCAGTTTAATCTTAATTGCTCTAAAAGTCTAATACCTAAAGTATGATCGGGATCCCAATGAGAGTAAAAGATATTTTCAATTTCAGTAATATTATCTCTGTTAATCTGATAGTTTACATCTTCAGGTGTATCTATTAGAAGTTTAAGATCTTTTACATATAAGCAACAGCTACTTCTTTTATATGGTTCTCCCTTTAAGCGAGCTTCCGAACATATATTACATTGACAAGTGGGTTTTGGAATAGATGTACATCCTCCAGAACCTAGTATTTTAAAAATCATAAAAGTTCTCCTTTCAAATAATAGTATAAGGAATATTATACCATAATATTCTTCTAGGGTTTTATTTATTAAGGATTGTAATATTATTTAAAGTAAGTTCATATATATAAATAGTTTAATAAAGAATTGATAAGGGGGTATTACTTTGGATTATGCTGATAGATTAGAAAAACATAAGAAAAAGATAATTGAAAATATTAATTATGGAAAAGAGATTGGTGTAAATAAGATTTCAGCAATATTTATGTTAGAAGATGAAGAAAGAGATAAAATTGAAAAAGACTTAATAACATGGTTAATAATTGATGGATACAAGGTTGCCTTAAGAAATGATGAAGTGAAAATTTTAGTAGTTGAATGGTAAAAATTAACTTATAAAATTTGACAATAATAGATAAGCCATATACTATAATAGGTATATTTACATTAGTAGAGGTGAGTATATGGGTTTATTTCTTTTATTTTTTGTTTTAGGTTTTCTATTTTTATTTTTTGCAGTAGCTATAAGTAAAAAGAAGTGGTATTTTCTAATAGCTGGTTATAATACTTCTTCAGATTGTGAAAGGGAAAAAATTAATATAGAAGGTTTAGCAAAACATATAAGTATAATGTGTTATATAATTTCAGCTATATTTTTTATAGGGGGAATATGTTCTTTTATATTTAAAATATCTATAATACCATTTATGATATTACTTTTATTAGTTATAAGTTATTATGTTTGGTATCTTCAAAGATTTGATAAAAATGATATAAAAAAAACAGATGTGAAAGTAGTTATTTTAGTTAGCTTACTTACGATAATTCCTGTGATTTTTGCTTTATCAATAGGAGGTAGAGAAAGTAAAGTTGTTATTAGTGAAAACTATATTGAAATTTCAGGGTTGTATGGTGAAAAAATTAATAAAGAAGATATAAAAAATGTAGAGCTAATAAATGATATGCCTAAAATCATAAAGAAAATTAATGGTTATGACACTATAGGTGAAGATAGGAAAGGTGAATTTAAGCTTGAAAATCAAGAATTTTCCATGATTTATATTGAAAGAGAAAAGGGAATTACCATAAAAATAAAATTACTAGATGAGAATTTTTATATAAATTATGAGGATATTGATAAAACAGAAGAATGTTTTAATAATATTGTTAAGTGGAAAGAAAACTAGAATTTAAAATTCTAGTTTTCTTTTTTTTTCAGTATTATTATTTCCTTCCTTTTTAGATGGGGGCTTTGGTTCTGAAGTCATTTCCCAATGTATAATAAAGGTTAAAAATCCTCTTAGTAATGTGATAGATCCAAGTATTATAAGTTCATTTAAATTTCTAACTATAACGGTTTTAAGAATTTCTGCTGCTAATTTAAATTCTAATGCTGTTGCCATTGAATTAGCATATTCCCATTTCAATGGATATGAATCCTTTTTTATAAGTCCCATAACATAATGATAGAAGGCTTTTATTGAGCCTACCGTTATAACTATAATACCCATTACTTCTAAAATAGAAATTAAAAATGGAAGTGTTTTATTAATAAGTTCTTCAATCATACTGTAACTCCTTTAATAATATATAAAATTAGTATTATACATATAAAGAAAAAATATTAAAGATTTAGTAAATAAATAAGAATGAGCTAATAAGAGATACATATGTATTATTAATTAGAATTTAGTTTATAATTATATAGAAAATATTTATTGAGTGGTGGAAAAATGATATTAGAAAAAAACTTTTATAGAAAAGATACTTTAACGGTAGCAAATGAATTATTAGGTAAGATTCTAGTTAGAAATATAAATGGTAAAGTTATAAGAGGTAAAATAGTCGAAACAGAAGCTTATATAGGTGCTATAGATAAGGCAAGTCATGCTTATAACGGAAGAAGAACTACTAGAACTGAACCGCTGTATGCTGAAGGTGGAATTGCTTATGTTTACTTTATATATGGTCTTTATCATTGCTTTAATGTAATTTCTGAAGAAAAGGATATTGCAGGTGGAGTTTTAATAAGGGCAATAGAACCTTTAGATAATTTAGAACACATAGCTAATATTAGATTTAAAAAGAAATATAATGAGTTAACTAAGGCTCAAAAATTAAACTTAACTAATGGACCATCAAAACTATGTATGGCATTAAGTATTAGCAAGGAAGAAAATTATAAAGATTTAACTAGTGAAGGGTCATTATATATAGAGACTGGTAACAGTGAAGAGTTTGAAATTGTTAAGGCTAAAAGAATAGGAATAGATTATGCAGAAGAGGCTAAGGATTTTTTGTGGAGGTTTTATATTAAGGATAACCCTTATGTTTCAGTAAAATAAACAAATTTATAACCTTTAGGTGTAGTTTAGCTACATATAAAGGTTAGGGAATTAGTTATGTCTATATAGTGAGTATGGTTTTAGTTGTATCATAAAGAAAGGTGAGTGTTACAAAGGTTATCAATAAGATAAATACATAAATAACATAGTATATTTAAATTTTAATTAATTAAACTAAAAGGGAATAAAATATATAGGAGTGAAGTTTATGAAGTTAAAGAAAACTTTAGTGTTAATGTGTTTATTTTTGCTTTTAGGAGTTATTGGGGTAGAAGCAAAGATTGAAGCTAAACCAAATAGGAGCCCAGTAGTAATAGGAGAAGTATTAGAAGTAAATGAAGATAAGGAAAACTTAATGGTATTAGTAGATGGATATATTAAAGGAAGCGAAGTTATAAAAGAGAAAATAGTATTAATAGTAGGAAAAGAAACAAAGGTTTTAAATTCTAGTGCAGATAAAAAGGAGAACATTGAAATAAATAAGGGAGATATGGTTTATGCAAGAGTAAGCGATGCTATGACCAAATCATTACCTCCACAAGTTGTTGCAAAAAGGATTTTTGTTACTAAAGGAGTAAATTAAAATTTCATATGTACAATTAAGTTCAAAATTGTTATAATTTACATAAAATGTATATATGAGCCTGAAAAGGCTCTGCTTATTTTACAGATAAAAATATTTTATTAAGGTTATTATGAGAGGAAATATTAATGATTGTAATTGTAAATGGTGCCTTTGGAACAGGAAAAACTTCTGTAGCATTAAATTTAACAAAATCAATACCTGATAGTATGTTATATGATCCAGAGGAAGTTGGCTTTATGCTTAGAAATATTATATCTGATGATTTAAAAGAAGAAAAAGAAAAAACAGATGATTTTCAAGATTTAGACCTATGGAAAAGGTTTGTTGTTAAAATAGCAGATGAATTAATATCTAAGTATGGCAAAAATCTTATTGTACCTATAACTTTAAAAAACAGTGAGTGCTTAGAATATATTAAAAAAGGTTTTGAAAGTTTAGATAGTCAAGTTTATCATTTTTGTTTAACTGCATCAGTAGAAACTATTCATAAAAGGCTTATAAAAAGAGGGGATACTCCGGGAAGTTTTAGTTTTAATAAAACTTTACCATGTATTGAAGCTTTTAAAGGATTAGAATTTGAGGAGTATGTAGATACAGAAGAAAAAACTATTGAAGAAGTAGAAAAGGTTATTTTAGGTAGAATACAAACTTTAAGTAATGTTTTTTTAGAAGAGGAATATTTAAGCAAAAGAGAATATGTTTTAAAGTTGCCTAGAGTTGATATGAGCATATTAAATTCAGCTCATCAAAGGGTTATCCATTCACAAAAGAAAAGAAATCATTTTGAAATAAATATAGAAACTTATCCGTTAATAATTCAGCAACAATTAGTAATAGATGGACTAAATAATTATTTAGTTCCAACAAAAAAAATACAATGTAACTCAAAGGAAATAAAAAATTTCACTAGAGTCTTAATTGGAAATGAAAAAAATAAATACAAAGCTATTGAAAAAGCTATAAACTTCACTAGAGAAATTAAATTTGATGATGAGTTAGCTTTAGAAATATTTGAAGGTGGGGAAAGTAGGGGAGCAATAGAAACAATAGAAAATAAAATAGGAACATGTAGTGAGTGTACAAATGTATTTATTGCAATTATGAGAGCATTAGAAATTCCAACTAAGTTTATTTTAGGGAAAACTTCAAAGGATGTGTATCATACATGGGCAGAGGTTTATATAGAAAAGATAGGATGGATTCCTGTTGAAACACAAATTCATATTCCAATTGATATTAGTAGAGGTTATTTTGGTATAACAAATAAGCATATAAAAATATATGAAGGAATAGACTTTGAAGATATAGGGATAAAGTTATGTGAATCTAGTATTGAATTAAAACAAGTTTTTTAAATATTTTAATTAGGGGGGATAAAATGATAAAGCATATTGTTATGTGGAAATTAAAGAGTGATTTAGAGAGTAAGGAAAGTGTAGCTTTAGAAATAAAAGAAAAAATAGAAGGGTTAAAAGATTTAGTAAAGGAAATAGAAAAAATAGAAGTTGGTATTAACATTGAAAATTCCAAAGACTCGTATGATGTTGTACTTTATTCTGAATTTAAAGATAAAGAAGGGCTTGATATTTATCAAAACCATAGTGAACATTTAAAAGTAGCAAAATTTATTTCTAGTGTAAGAGAATCTAGGAAAGTAGTTGACTATATAATTTAGCTGTTAAGGGGGATTAGGAGATGGAAGTGGTTGTAATTACAGATTCATGTTGTGATTTACCTATAGAGTGGATAAAAGAAAATAAAGTAGAGGTTATGCCTATTAAAGTTAATATTAATGGGGTAGAGGTAAATGATGATTTAGGACAATCTTTAAGTTATAAGGAGTTTTATAATAAAATAAGGAATGCTGAAAAAGCATCAACCTCACAGGTTAATTCATATGAATTTGAAGCTGTTTTTGAAAAATATATAAAACAAGGGAAGAAAGTTATTTATTTAGGATTTTCATCAGGATTAAGTGGCTGTATTAACAGTGCAATTTTAGCTAGGGAAAGTTTAAAGGAAAAGTATGATGACTTAGATATTGAAATTATTGATAGTAAATGTGCATCCTTAGGATTAGGTGCAATGGTGTATTACTTAGTAAATATATTAAATGAAAATAAGGATTGTAAGGAAGCTGTAAATTGGATTGAAAATAATAAGCTTAAGCTTAATCATTGGTTTACTGTTGATGACTTAAATCACCTAAAAAGAGGCGGAAGATTGTCAGCAGCAAAAGCGATAGTTGGAACAATGTTAAATGTAAAACCTATTATGAACGTAGATGATGATGGGAAATTACAACCAGTTGAAAAGACAAAAGGAAGAAAGAAATCATTAAAAGTATTAAAGGATAAACTAAAGTCAAAAATAATAGACTCAGAAAAGCAAACTATTTTTATTAGTCATGGTGATGCACAAGAGGAAGCAGAGTATTTAAAGGAATTAATTTTATCAGAAGTAAAGGTTAAAGATGTAGTTATTAACAATATAGGTCCAGCTGTAGGTACTCATTCAGGTCCAGGGACTATAGCATTATTTTTCTTAGGAGAAAAAAGAAATTAAGATATATTAAACAAGAAGTAATAGTGAAAAAGGGACTAGGTAATTAGAACGATAGGAAGTGGTAAAAGGGCAAAGGAAAAATTACTATTAGAGAGTATATGGTTATGCTTTGTTTATTATACAAAATATTATTAAAAGATGCTGAAATATAGCATCTTTTTTTATTTAATTGATTAATTAAGAAAAAAGTGGAAATAATACAGCTAAGGGAGTGATATATATGATAGATAGAAATAATAATTTTAATAATAAAGAAGATAAATTATCAATGGGAAGAAAGATAGGAATTGTTATACTAACAATGATTTCATTAGCTGTTTTATTTTGTGGTAGCTATATTTTAACAGGTTATTTCACAAATCCAACTAAACAAAGAGTAGAGGAATTAGATGGTGAGAATAAAACTGTTTATAGCGAAACAAGTAAGTATTTAAAGGATAACACAATTATAATTTTAAAAACAGGAAAAGAAGTAGATAGTGAGGAAGAATTAGTTTCAATTAAATCAAGATTAGGTTTAACTGGTGAAATATCAAAAGAAGCATTAACTACAAGGTTAGAAAATGATGGATATAAATTAGTGGAAGATGGAGAGGCAAAGCTTGTATTTGGAAGAGAAGGAAACGAATCAGGTAAGGTAGAGCCAAATAAATTCTTTATTGGAGAAAAAGATGGCTATTTAGCTATTTATTTTAGTGATGAAAATGGAAACTTAAGTGTAACATCAGAAAAAGATGTTTTTAGAGAAAGAAAGATGGTAAAAGATTTACCAGAATTAGAGCAAAATAAAATAAAGAATTTTGAGTTTATTTATGATTCAAGGCAAGGTGCAATGGAAGATATAACAGAATTAATATCATAGTTTACAATAAAAGCATGTACTGTAGATTTAGAAATCAAAGGTATATGCTTTTTTATTTTAAATTTAATGGCAGAGTTTATTTAGAATAAGTATTTTAATTAGGGGAATAAATATAATTGAAAACAAAAGATTAGGAGGGAAAGTATGAGTTTAGCACCATATTATGAGTATTTATTAGTTTTACCTACTGGGGATACTCTAGGATTTAATGATTTAGATACAGCTAAAGGATATGTTTATATTTACTATGAAAAGCAAATAAAAGATTATTCAGAATCAACTGATTATATGGATGTAACAGAGCTTGTTGGGCAAGTAAGAAATAATATTTGTCAACATATTGGAGTAGATGAGGGTGAGTGTGTTTTATATAGCATTCCAAGTTTAGTGGAAAAGCTACAAGAAAATTTAGTTTTTGATGAAGATAAGCAAGAAATAATAAGTAAGCTTTTAAGTAAAAATATAAATTTAAATATTTATGAGTATTCAATTGATAATATATTAACTGAAGTAGAAAAAATTCAATTAATAGATAGTTATGGAGAAATATAAGTATAAAGTTAATTATTTTTGGATAAGATATAACTGGTATAGAGTAAACCTTCGAATATTGAGGTATTACATTTTATTAAACTTTTATAGCCATTTGCAAAAAATTGCAAATGGCTATAATTATTTTTAGTTAATTAAAGAATCTTAAGTAATCTTTAGTCCTATTTTGTTGAATTATTTTATTTATAATGATAAAGTATAATGTAGATTAATTTTGCGGAGGATTGTAAATGTACGAGTATATTAAAGGTAAATATATTGGGATAAATAAAGATTATTTAATTATTGAAAATAATGGTTTAGGATATAAAATATTTACATCAGGAGCAACCATGTCCTCCATGCCAAAAGTTGGAGACGAGGTAATGCTTTATCTTGAGCAAATAGTTAGGGAAGATTTTATTGGACTTTATGGCTTTGATTCAAGAGAAGAACTTTCAATGTTTAAAATGTTATTATCTATAAATGGTGTTGGGGCAAAGGCAGCTCTATCACTGTTATCTATAAGCAGAATAAATAACTTGAAATATGCAATAATGTCTGGTGATGAAAAACACCTATGTAGAGCTCCTGGAATTGGTAAAAAAACAGCAGGAAGAATAATTTTGGAACTTAAGGATAAGCTTAAGCCAGATGAATTACTTGATAGTGAGGGCGATCAAAGCGAATTTGCAGATATTGTTCCACAAAATACTAATGCAATTTCAGAAGCATTAGGAGCATTACTATCATTAGGATATTCAGAGAAAGAAGCTGAAACTGCATTGAAAAAAGTAAACAGAACAGAAACTGTTGAAAATATTATTAAGGAATGTTTAAAAGTATTAATGGGATAGGGGTGAGATTATGGAAAGAATAATAACACCAGAAGAAATTATAGGAGATGGTGGTGGTTTAAGCTTAAGACCACAAAGTATTGATGAATATATAGGTCAAGATAAAGTAAAAGAAAGACTTAATATATTTATTAAGGCAGCTAAAACAAGGGAAGAAGCATTAGATCATGTTCTTTTATATGGACCTCCAGGACTTGGAAAAACTACTCTTGCTAATATAATAGCAAAGGAAATGGGGGGAGAACTTAAGATAACTTCAGGTCCAGCTATAGAAAGAGCTGGTGATTTAGCAGCTATTTTAACTACATTAAAGGATAATGATGTATTATTTATTGATGAAATACATAGATTAAACAGAAATGTAGAAGAAATTTTATATCCTGCTATGGAAGATTATGTTTTAGATATAGTAATAGGAAAAGGTGCAGCAGCTAAATCTATAAGATTGGATTTACCTAAGTTTACTTTAATAGGAGCAACTACTAGAATAGGGATGCTAACATCACCATTAAGAGATAGATTTGGTGTTTTATGCGATATGCAATATTATACAGAAGAACAATTAAAAGAAATTATTGTAAGGTCAGCTTTTGTTCTAGATTGTAATATAACAGAAGAAGGAGCCATTGAGCTTGCAAGAAGGTCTAGGGGAACTCCAAGGATTGCAAATAGATTATTAAAGAGGGTAAGAGATTATGCACAAGTGTATTCTGATTCTTTAATTAGTTATAAAGAAGCAAAGGCAGCTTTAGAATTACTAGAAGTTGATGCAAAAGGATTTGATCGAGTTGATAATAAAATCTTAGAGGCTATTATAGATAATTTTAATGGTGGGCCAGTTGGGATCGAAACCTTATCTCATTTTATTGGGGAAGAACTTGGAACTATTGAAGATGTTTATGAGCCGTATTTACTTCAAACAGGTTTTATTATTAGAACTGCTAGAGGAAGAATTGCAACTGATAAGGCTTATAGTCATTTAGGAAGAAGCAAAACAAAAAGAAAAAATATAGGTTCACAAGAAACCTTTTTTAAAAGTTAAAGGAGAAAGATATGAACGTAAGTGATTTTGATTTTTATTTACCAGAGGAGCTTATAGCTCAACATCCATTAGAAAAGAGAGATTCTTCAAAATTAATGGTTTTAGATAAAAATACAGGAGAAATTCAGCATAAAGCCTTTCATAATATTGTAGAGTATTTAAATGAAGGCGATACTTTAGTATTAAATAATACTAGAGTTATGCCAGCAAGGCTTATAGGAGAAAAAGAAGGTACAGGAGGCAAGATTGAATTCCTACTTCTTAAAAGAATAGAGGGAGATAAGTGGGAATGCTTAGCTAAACCAGGTAAGAAAGCTAAGATAGGCCAAAAATTCACCTTTGGAGATGGTAAATTAACTTGTGAAGTTATAGACATAATTGAAGAGGGAAATAGAATTATAGAGTTTTCATATGATGGGATTTTTGAACAAGTTTTAGATGAACTAGGTGAAATGCCTCTTCCTCCATATATAACGGAAAGATTAGATGATAAAGAAAGATATCAAACTGTTTATTCTAAGGAAAAGGGGTCGGCAGCAGCACCAACAGCAGGACTTCATTTTACAGAAGATTTATTAAAGGAAATAAAGGAAAAAGGTATAAATATAGCATACTTAACACTACATGTTGGTTTAGGTACTTTTAGACCAGTAAAAGCTGAAAGTATTGATGATCATGTTATGCATTCAGAATATTATTCTTTAGAAGAAAATGACGCAAATATCATTAATGAAACAAAAAGCAGAGGGAATAGAGTTATTGCTGTTGGAACTACATCAACAAGAACTTTAGAAACTATAGGAGATGAAAACGGATTAGTTAAGTCTCAATCAGGATGGACTAATATATTTATTTATCCTGGATACAAATTTAAGGTAGTTGATCAATTAATTACTAATTTCCATTTACCTGAATCTACTCTTATAATGCTTGTTTCAGCATTAGCAGGAAAAGAAAATGTAATGAAGGCATACAATGAAGCAGTTAAAAGTGAATATAGATTCTTCTCCTTTGGAGATTCTATGTTTATAAAAGAAAGCAAGTAAAATAAAATTAATATACAAAAGCAAATAAGGAAGTGAAATTTTTTGAGTAAGAAAAGATATACCCTACTAAAAAAAGAAGGTAATGCAAGAAGAGGTAGATTTGAAACTCCTCATGGAACAATTGAAACACCAGTATTTATGAATGTTGGAACATGTGCTGTTATAAAAGGTGCAGTTTCATCTATGGATTTAAAGGATATTGGATGCCAAGTTGAATTATCTAATACATATCATTTACATTTAAGACCTTCAGATAAGGTTGTAGCAAAATTAGGTGGATTACATGAATTTATGAATTGGGATAGACCGATTTTAACAGATTCAGGTGGATTCCAGGTATTTTCATTATCAGGAATGAGAAAGATAAAGGAAGAGGGAGTTTATTTCTCATCTCATATAGATGGTAGAAAAATATTTATGGGACCTGAAGAATCAATGCAAATACAAAGCAATTTAGCATCTACTATTGCAATGGCATTTGATGAATGTATTCCTAATCCATCAACAAGAGACTATGTAGAAAAATCAGTTGCTAGAACTACTAGATGGCTTGAAAGATGTAGAGTTGAAATGGATAGGTTAAATTCTTTACCTGAAACAATAAATAAAGAACAAATGCTGTTTGGAATAAACCAAGGTGGTTGTTATGAAGATATAAGAATAGAGCATGCTAAAACAATTACTAAAATGGATTTAGATGGTTATGCTATAGGTGGATTAGCAGTTGGGGAAACTCATGAGGAAATGTATAGAGTAATTGATGCTGTAGTTCCATATTTACCTCAGGATAAACCAATATATTTAATGGGAGTTGGTCTTCCAAGTAATATTTTAGAAGCTGTAGATAGAGGTGTAGATTTCTTTGATTGTGTTCTACCAGCTAGAAATGGAAGACATGGTCATGTATTTACTAAAGAAGGTAAAATTAATCTTATGAATGCTAAATTTGAGTTAGATACAATGCCTATAGATGAAGGTTGTGAATGTCCAGCTTGTAAAAGCTATACAAGAGCATATATAAGACATTTATTTAAAGCAAAAGAAATGTTAGCAATGAGATTATGTGTTTTACATAACTTATACTTCTATAACAAGCTTATGAAAGATATAAGAGATGCAATAGATGGTGGATATTTTAAAGAGTTTAAGGAACAAAAACTTAAGGAGTGGAATGGAAGAGCTTAAATAATAATGAACAAAGTGTAGATTTTTATTTAACAAGTTGTACATTAGTTGACACTTAAGTTTTAATAGGTTATATTATTATTTATAAATTTGGCACATAAAAATTATTTTATGTGCAATTAAGAAGGGATGAATTAATTATGGCTTTAGTAGCAAGTTTAATACCGTTTGTATTAATGTTTGGTCTTATGTATTTATTACTTATTTTACCAGAGAAAAAGAGAAACAAGAAATATATGCAAATGCTTTCAGAGTTAAATAAAAATGATGAAATTATGACAAGAGGCGGAATTATTGGGAAAATAATAATTGTTGAAGAAGATCATGTTATAATAGAATCAAGTGCTGAAAGAACAAAGTTAAAAATATCCAAAAATGGAATAGCTTCTAAAATAAATAAAGAGCTTTAATAAGAATATTACCCCCTGAAATATCATAGATTATATCAGGGGGTGATTTTGTTATGGATTCAAAAAAATATGTAAATAGTATCTCTAGAGGAGTGCTAGTGGCTAGTATAATTACTATAATAGCATCTGCGGTATTAGCATTAATTATGAAGTACGTAAATATAGGTGGAGCTGAGAATGTTATTTATGTAGTTCTAACAAGTTTAGCATTGGTAGTTGGTAGCGTATATGCCGCAAAATATCATGGAAGTAAAGGGTGGATTATAGGATTAGGTGTAGGTATTATCTTTTACATAGTATTGTATGTAATGGGAGTTGTTTGTGGAGCTGAAATTGAATTTGGAAGTTACTACTTAATAAAATTTGGACTATCTGCATTAGTTGGAACATTAGCAGGTATGCTTGGAATTAATTTATAAAAAATATATATTTTAAATTTTAAAAACTAGAAAGGCATTAAAAGCTTTTCTAGTTTTTTATATTTTTTAGTATAATTTAAGAAGTTTAAATAAGGATAATAAGTTGAAAAAACAGAAAAAAATGTATTTTTTCTAATAAAAAGGAAAAAAACTCTATAATTAATTGAATATTTTGCTAATGTATCTTGATATTACGTTACATAAGTAATATAATTTAAATGAAAACGTAACAGAGGGGGAAGAACATGAAAGCGAAAGGCAAAAGTAAAAGTAAAGGCAGAAGCTCAATTTTATTTATACTCTGCGTCGTTGCTATATTTTCTTTAGCATTTGCAGGATTTAAAGGTTTCGAGATTGCGGGATGGGAATTTAAATCATTTGACAAAGTAATCACTAGAGGGTTAGACCTTCAAGGTGGAGTATCTGTATTAATGGAGATTCAAGATGAAAACATTACCAGCGAGGATTTAGAAAAAACTAGACAACTATTATCATTAAGAGTAAATAAACTTGGAGTAGCAGAAACGATTGTTGCTACAGAAGGTGATAGAAGAATAAGAGTAGATATTCCAGGTGAATATAGTTCTAATGAGATAGTAAGTAGTTTAAGTAAAACTGGTAACTTAACATTTAAGGATTCTGAAGGAAATGTTGTTTTAACAGGTAAGGATGTTAAAGAAGCATCTGTAATGTTAGATAATCAATCAGGTAAACCTGTTGTTTCATTAAAATTAAATGATGAAGGTCAAAAGAAGTTTGCTGATGCAACTACTAAAAACGTAGGAAAGCAAATTTCAATATTAATGGACGAGGAAGTTATTTCAAGTCCAACTGTACAAAATCCAATAACAAATGGAGAAGCTGTAATTACAGGTAGTTCTTCAGTTGATGAAGCTAATAATTTAGCAGGATTAATAAGCTCAGGAGCTCTTCCTGTTACAGTTAAAGCTGTATCAGTTAAAAATGTAGGGGCACAATTAGGTGCTGAAGCATTACCAAACTCAGTTAAAGCTGCAGTTTTTGGCATAGGACTAATTTTCTTATTTATGATAATTTACTATAGAGTTCCAGGTTTCTTATCATGTATAGCATTAACTTTATATATTTCTTTAGTTCTTTTAATATTTGCAGAGGTTGGTACTACACTAACATTACCTGGTATAGCAGGGTTCTTACTTACTATAGGTATGGCAATTGATGCTAATGTTATTATTTTTGAAAGAATAAAAGAAGAGTTAAATAAAGGTTTATCAATTAAATCATCAGTTAAAAAAGGCTTTGAAAATGCATTAACTTCAATTGTAGACTCAAACGTTACTACAATTATAGCAGCATTAGTTTTATACTTCTTAGGAACTGGAGCTGTTAAAGGGTTTGCTGTTACATTGATGATTGGTATTGCTGTAAGTATGTTCACTGCATTAGTAGTAACAAAAATTTTAGTAAACTTAGCAGTGGATATGGGACTTTTAAAAAGCCTAGGACAATTTAGAGTTAAGAGGGGGGCTAACAATGCTTAAGATTGTAGAAAAGAGTAAGGTTTGGTTCTCTATATCAATGATAGTTATTTTAATAGGTTTAGGCTTTATGTTTACAAGAGGACTTAATTTTGGTATAGATTTTAAAGGTGGAACTAAGGTAACTATAGAATTAGGTGAAAATTTTAATAAGCCTGAAGTAGATGAAATAGTTAAAAAGTATGCACCAGATGCAGTTACAAATGAAATTGAAAAAACTCAATATGAAATAAAGTCAAGAGATTTAGATACTGCAAAAGTAGATGAAATGTTTAATGAATTAAAAGAAAAATATTCATTAGAGGATTCAGCATTACTTGAGCAAGATGAAATAGGTGCTTCAATAGGTAAAGAGTTAACAAGAAATTCTTTATTAGCTTTAGGTGTTGCATGTATTGCAATGTTAATATATATTGCATTAAGATTTGAAATGGCATTTGGTGTAGCTGCTTTAGTAGCCTTATTACATGACGTTTTAATAACTTTAAGTGTATTTGCAATATTTGATATTCCTATAAATACTCCATTTATTGCGGCTATATTAACTATTATAGGTTATTCAATAAATGATACTATCGTAATATTCGATAGAGTTAGAGAGAACTCAAAGAGTATGAGACGAGCATCAACAACTGAAATTGCAGATAAGAGTTTAACACAAACATTAGCAAGATCTATTAACACTACATTAACTACTTTATTTGTAATTGCTGCAATTAATGTATTTGTACCAACAGTTAGAGATTTCGCATTCCCATTATTAATAGGTATAGCTGTAGGAGCTTATTCATCATTATTTATAGCTGCTCCGGTTTGGGTTGCATTTAAAAAGAGATTATCTAATAAAAAGGTTACAAAAACGGCATAAAATAAAGTTGAAACTTATTTTATTAAGTAAAAAATCAATTATGTAAAATATAAGTCTCTAATTTTTTAGAGACTTATATTTTTTTTTTTTATAAAAACATTTGTAATATGGTCAATAATCAATTATAATAAATGTGTTTTCTTAGTTTTATGGAGGAGTTTATCATGCGGAAGTTTTGGGAGAGTATTTATAGTCCAAATTATATTACTGGATATAATCCCTTTATACTTAAAGATATGAATAAAGCTATTGAGTGTATGGTAGAAGCTGTTAACAACAGAAAAAAAATTGTTGTATATAGTGTACCTAATGTTGATGGATTGTGTGCAATTTCATCTTTAAGCCTGGTGCTTAAATATTTGAATGCAGACATTGAATATATAATTCATGAAAATGACACTAGTTCCTCAGCAATTTCAGTAAGTGACATTATTAATAATGTTAGCTTTTTGGGGGGGCAAGTTTTGATAACCTTGGGGATAGGGTTGAAATCAAAAGAGGAGGAATTGCTTTGTAAAAATCTTGGTATAGATTTGATTGTTTTGGAAAATAAAGAAATAAAAAGTGACAGTAATTACATATATATAAATCCAAATCAAGTAGGATGTCAATATAGATATAAAAATTTATCTGTAAGTGGATTGACTTTTAAGTTAATGCAAGCAATCGCTATATATTATAATATTAAAAGTATAAATAAGTATTTGGATTTGATTTTAATAGGAGAACAATGGGCAGGAGTACCTTTAAAAGGCGAAAATGCCATTATACTTAAAGAAGGTAGAAAGTTCTTGATTAATAGTAATAATCATGGCTTAAGAGCTATTATGAATTGTTATAACATAGTAACAATGGATGATGAGTGCATCTTAAAGATTATTGAAGTAATTACACCAACTATGAATGCGGTAAGAATTATGGATAATGCCCGTATTATTATAGAATTATTAACTACAACACAAAAAGAAAGAGCAGAACAAATAACTAAATATTTAAATAAGTCAAAGAAAACTATATAATTGTAGTATATTAATTATATAGTTTCTAAGTTTTTATTTTATAAATTGGAGGATTTTATATGAATCTTAAAGAAAAAATTAGAGTAATTGAAAACTTTCCTAAGGAAGGAATAAGCTTTAAAGACATAACAACAGCAATAGGTGATGGAGAGGCTTTAAGATACTCAATAGATGCTATGGCTGAATACTTAAAAGATAAAGAAATTGATGTAATAGTAGGGCCAGAAGCTAGAGGGTTTATTTATGGTGTTCCGCTTGCATATGCAATGGGAATAGGTTTTGTACCAGTAAGAAAGCCAGGGAAATTACCAGGAGAAACTGTATCTATAGATTACGCTTTAGAATATGGTACAGATACATTACAAATACACAAGGATTCGATAAAAAAAGGTCAAAGAGTAGCAATAGTTGATGACTTGCTTGCAACAGGAGGAACAATAGAAGCTGTAGCTAAGTTAGTAGAAATGGCTGGAGGAGAAGTTGTTTCGTTAGCCTTTGCAATAGAGTTAACTGAACTAAATGGTAAATCAAAGTTAGAAGGTTATGATGTTATGTCATTAGTTCAATATGATATCTAAATTTATTGAAAATTTAAAGTAAATATTATATAATAAAAAGAAAATGGCTGGTTTTTTAAACCAGCCTTTGATTTTAGAATTTACTAAGCTGAAGGAGAGATATCCTAATGATTACTAACCTGTTACAAAAAATTAAAGATAATTGTAACAATGTTGATGTTAGCATTGTAAAAAAAGCATATGATTTAGCTATAGAAGCACATAAAGAACAAAAAAGAGAATCAGGTGAGCCATATGTTATTCATCCAATTGATGTTGCGTGTATTTTAGCAGAAATGGGGATGGATACTAGTACTATAGTAGCAGGATTGCTCCATGATGTAATTGAGGATACTCATTATACATATGAAGATATAAAAGATCTTTTCAATGAAGAAATTGCAAACTTAGTGCAGGGAGTTACTAAATTAGGGAAGATAGAATATAAAACAAAAGAAGAGCAGCAAGCAGACAATGTAAGAAAGATGTTATTAGCCATGGCTAAGGATATTAGAGTAATTATTATTAAACTTGCAGATAGATTACATAATATGAGAACTTTAAAATTTATGAAAAAGGAAAAACAAAAGCAAAAGGCAAAAGAAACCTTAGATATATATGCTCCTCTTGCTCATAGATTAGGTATCTCTAAAATCAAATGGGAGTTAGAAGACTTATCTTTAAGATATTTACACGAAGAAGAATATTATGATTTAGTAAAGCAAATTGCAGAGAAAAGAGTTGAGAGGGAAACTTATATAGCAAATACTATAAAGGATTTATATGAGAAATTAGAGGATGCAGGTGTAGATTCTGATATAGAAGGTAGACCGAAACATTTTTATAGTATTTATAAAAAAATGGTTAATAAAAATAAAAGCATTGAGCAAATGTTTGATTTAACTGCTATAAGAATTTTAGTTAATTCAGTTAAGGATTGTTATGGCGTTTTAGGTATTGTTCACACTATTTATAAACCAATACCAGGAAGATTTAAAGACTACATTGCAATGCCAAAGCCTAATATGTATCAATCATTACATACAACTGTAATAGGGCCACAAGGTAAAACCTTTGAAATTCAGATAAGAACATTTGAAATGCATAGAACTGCTGAATATGGTATTGCAGCTCACTGGAAGTATAAAGAAGGTGATTCTCATGAGGAAAAGGAGAAAACCTTTGAAAGTAAGCTTGTATGGTTAAGGGAAATGTTAGAATGGCAAAAGGAAACCTCTGATGCAGAAGAGTTTATTGAAGGCTTTAAAATAGACTTATTTACAGATGAAATTTTCTTATTTACTCCAAAAGGAGTAGTTATAAATCTGCCTAATGGAGCTACACCTATAGATTTTGCCTATAGAATACATACAGACGTAGGTAATAGATGTGTAGGTGCAAAGGTAAATGGAAAAATAGTACCTTTAGATTATAAGTTGAAAACGGGTGAAATAGTAGAGGTATTAACATCCAATTTTGCCAAGGGTCCAAATATGGATTGGCTTAATATGGCTAAGAGTAACCAAGCAAAGAGTAAAATAAGGCAATGGTTTAAAAAAGTTAAGAAAGAAGAAAATATTGATAAGGGTAAGGAACTTTTTGAAAAGGAATTAAAAAAGCAAGGCGTAGTTTATTCGGAAATTGCAAAAGGCGAAACTTATGAAAGATTACTTAAAAAATATAATATTAACAATATGGAAGATTTATATGCAGCTATAGGTATTAGTCAAATATCAGCTTCATCTTTTATATCTAGATTAAAAGATGAAAATATAGTTGAAAAAGTAACTCATGAATCAGTTAATAAAAGTATTGATGAAAAAATTGCAAAGTCTCAAAAAAGTAAGCCAGAAAATAATTATGGTGTAACTGTAAAGGGGCTAAATAATTTAATGGTTAGATTTGCAAGATGTTGCAATCCAGTTCCAGGTGATGAAATTCAAGGTTATATAACAAAGGGAAGAGGCGTGTCAGTTCATAGAGCTGATTGTAGCAATCTAAAGGCATTAATTAACTATGACGCAAATAAAGTAGTAGAAGTTGCTTGGGGTAAAGCAAAGGGAGCTGCATATGTTGCTGAAATTCAAGTTAAAGCTGAAGATAGAATAGGAATTTTAACTGATATTATGGTTATAATTACAGAAGCTAACTTACCTTTAAATGCATTAAATGCAAAGTCATCAAAGGGAAATGTTGCAATTATTAATATTAAAGTAAAAATAGATTCTATAGAGCAATTAAAAGAATTAATGCGAAAAATAAGAAGATTAAAAGGCGTTATGGATGTTTATAGAATGAATAACTAAAGGAGAAATAAATTTATGAGAGCAGTTGTTCAAAGAGTATCATCCTCTAGTGTTGTAGTTGATGGAGTTTTAGTAGGAAAGATAGAAAGAGGATTAAATATCCTTATAGGAATTTCTAAGGATGACACAGAAGAGGATTTATTATATATAAGAGATAAGGTAATTAATTTAAGAATTTTTGAAGATGAAAATTCAAAAATGAATAAATCCGTAATAGATATTAAAGGTGAGATACTAGCTATTTCTCAATTTACCTTATATGGTGACTGTAGAAAGGGAAGAAGACCTAACTTTATGGAAGCTAAAGGTGGGGAAGAAGCTAAGGATTTATACGATAGATTTATAGAGCTACTAAAAGAGTCATCCTTAAAGGTTGAAACAGGTGAGTTTGGAGCAGACATGAAGGTCGATATACAAAATGATGGTCCAGTTACTTTACTTTTAGAAAGCAAAAAGAATTTTTAATATTGGAGGGTATTTATGATAGTAAAAACATTACCAGTGGGGTCTTATCAAGCAAATTGTTATATAATAAAAGATGAAAATAGTAATAAAGCAGCAATTGTTGATCCAGGAGCTAATGCTGAATGGATAATAAAATCTTGTGAGGAAGTAAATGCAGAAGTAGATGTGATTCTTTTAACTCATGCCCATTTTGATCATGATGGTGCTGTTGAAGAGTTAAAAGCTAAGTATAATGTACCTGTTTATATGCATAAGGAAGAAGAAAATTACATGAATATTGATACATCATCAGTATTTGGTAAGCTAAGTAAGGTTTACGAATTTATAAATGATAATGATACTATTAAAGTAGGTACATTAGAATTTAAATGTATTCATACACCAGGACATACAAAGGGTGGAATGTGCTTCTTAGTTAATGATAAGGTATTTACAGGTGATACATTATTCCAGGGGTCTATAGGAAGAACAGATTTTATAGGTGGAAGCTTTGATGAGATAATTAAAAGTATTGAGGAAAAATTAATGGTTCTTGATAAAAATGTAGAGGTTTATCCAGGTCATGGTCCAAAATCTACTATTATTTTTGAAAGGATGAGAAATCCTTTCCTAGCGTAAGGAGAAAAAATGGAAGTAAAAATCACATTAAATGATTTAAAGTACAGATATGATGTTTATCAAATGTTTAATATATATTTTCCCCTACATGAACTTAAATTTCTTGATGATGGAGAATATAAGGTTAATGTTTTAGAAAGTAAAATTAATTTTAGATATGGTAACTTTTATAGGGAAGTACAAATTGGAGATAACTTAAAGGATGATCTTAAAAGAATAGTTTTTTCTTCTCTTAAAGATATTACAGGAGATTATTATCCTTGGGGTATATTAGTGGGTATTAGACCATCTAAAATAGCTTTAAAGTATCTTGAAGAAGGAAAAACAGAAGATGAAATAGTAGATATCTTTAATAAAAAGCATTTGGCATCAGAAGAAAAAGCAAGATTATGCATAGAAGTAGCAAAAGCAGAAGAAGGATTTGTAAACAAAGATGAAAAAAACATAGCAATTTATGTTGGAATGGCATTTTGTCCTACTAGATGTTTTTATTGCTCCTTTGCAGCAAATCCAATAGGTGGAAACAAAAAACTTGTTAATCCATATATAGATGCTTTAATTTATGAAATAAAAGAAATGAAAAAATACGTTCAATCTAGAGGATTAAAAATAGAATCAGTTTATTTCGGTGGAGGAACACCTACAGCTGTAAATAACGAAGAATTTGAAAATTTAATGAAAGAGATATATACTGCTTTTATTAAAGAAAAAAATGTTGTAGAATTTACAGTAGAGTGTGGAAGACCTGATAGTATTACAAAAGAAAAGTTACTTACTATGAAAAGGTATAATACTACTAGAATAAGTATAAATCCACAAACAATGAATGATGATACTCTTAAAATGATAGGAAGAGGCCATGATTCAAATGATGTTATAGAAAAGTTTAAATTAGCAAGAGAGTTAGGCTTTGAAGATATTAATATGGATATGATTATAGGACTACCAGGTGAGGGACTAAAGGAAGCGCAAAATACTGCAAAAGAAATTTTAAAACTTTCTCCAGATAGCTTGACAGTTCATGGATTATCTCTAAAAAGAGCTTCAATTCTTTATGAAAACTTTATTCTAAAAAAAGGAATACAAATAAAGCAACAAAGTGAGTTATCCCATATGTATGAGGAAAGCAGAACATTAGCTAAAGAGTTAAATTTAGCACCATATTATATGTATAGACAAAAAAATATGGTTGGTAATATGGAGAACTTAGGGTATTCTAAAAAAGGTAAGGAATGTATTTATAACATTCAAATGATTGAAGATAAGCAAACAATTATAGCACTTGGTGCAGATGCTGTATCTAAAGTGGTATTCTTAGAAGAAAATAGAATAGAAAGATTTGCTAATATCAAAGATGTTAGAGAATATACAACTAGAATTAAGGAAATGGTAGATGGAAAGCAAAAGCTTCTAGATACTCTTTACTTAAAGTAGGAGGAGAATAAAATGGAAATTCAAGCACCTAAGGGTACTAAGGATATGCTTCCTCAAGATGCTTATAAGTGGCACTTTGTTGAGGAAACATTTAAAAACACTGCAAAATATTATGGTATGAGAGAAATAAGAACACCTATTTTTGAACATACAGAATTATTTAAAAGAGGTGTAGGAGATACAACTGATATAGTTCAAAAGGAGATGTATACTTTTAATGATAAAGGTGATAGAAGTGTTACATTAAAACCAGAGGGAACTGCACCAATAGTTAGAGCATTTATTGAAAATAGATTATTTAATGAGGCACAGCCTACTAAGCTTTATTATTCAATACCATGTTTTAGATATGAAAATGTTCAAAAAGGAAGACTTAGACAATTCCATCAATTAGGGACAGAAGTCTTTGGTTCTAAGGAACCATCAATGGATGCAGAAGTTATAGCTTTTGCTATGAATGTATTAAAGAATTTAGGTTTAAAAAGCTTAAGCTTAAATATAAATAATTTAGGGTGTCCAAAATGTAGACCAAACTACAATGAAGCCTTAAAAAAATATCTAGAGGAAAATCATGATAACTTATGTGAATTATGCAAAAGCAGATTTGATAAGAATCCAATGAGAATTTTAGATTGTAAAAATAAAAATTGCAATAGCATAACAAAAAATGCACCTATTATATTAGATTTTATGTGTGAAGAATGTGATACACACTTTACAGATGTTAAAAAATATTTAGATGCGTTAGGTGTACCTTATGTAGTAGACCCAGGAATAGTTAGAGGTTTAGATTACTATACTAAAACAATATTTGAAATCTTAAATGATGATTTTACTGTTTGTGGTGGTGGTAGATATGATAAACTAATAGAACAACTTGGAGGACCAGAGATGCCTTCAGTTGGATTTGCTATGGGTGTTGAAAGATTAATAATGACTTTAGAAAAAGAAGGAATAGAAATTCCTAATGAAAGACTATTTGATCTTTACTTAGGAGCAAGAGGTGAAGATGCAAAAATTGCAGCATTTACTTTAGCTAATAAATTAAGAACAGTTGGTGTAAAGACTGAAATTAACCATATGGGTAGAAGTGTTAAAGCTGAAATGAAATATGCAAATAAGATAGGTGCAGCTTTTACAACAATTTTAGGTGACGATGAACTTCAAAATAAATCTATAAGGCTTAAAAGAATGAGTGATGGAGAACAGTTTGAAGTGAATTTGGACAATATAGAAGAAATAGCAAATGTGCTAAAGTAACAAGGAGGAAAATTACTATGGGTGAGGCTTTAGGTGGCTTAAAAAGAACCATGATGTGTGGTGAAGTTAGAGAAAGCAATGTTTCTCAAAGAATTACACTTATGGGGTGGGTTCAAAGAAATAGAAAATTAGGAGGTCTTCAATTTATTGATTTAAGAGACAGAGCTGGAATTATGCAAATTGTCTTTGGTGAAGAAATAAATGCTGAAGCTTTTGAAAAAGCTAAAGATGTTAGACCAGAATACTGTATAGCTGTTACAGGAGAAGTTGTTTTAAGAGAAGCTCCAAACAACAATATGCCAACAGGGCAAGTAGAATTAAAATGTGAGAGCATAAAGATTCTTTCAGAATCAGAAACTCCACCAATATATATAAAAGAAGATTTAGATGCAGCAGAAAGTATAAGACTTAAATATAGATATTTAGATCTTAGAAGACCTGATATGCAAAGAATTTTTATGATAAGAAATAGAGCATCAAAGGCTGCAAGAGATTTCTTAGATAACAATGGATTCTTAGAAGTAGAAACACCTATGTTAACTAAGAGTACACCAGAGGGAGCAAGAGATTACCTTGTACCATCAAGAAATTATCCAGGAATGTTTTATGCACTTCCTCAATCACCACAAATATTTAAGCAATTATTAATGGTATCAGGATTTGATAAATACTATCAAATTGCTAAATGTTTTAGAGATGAGGATTTAAGAGCTAATAGACAACCTGAATTTACTCAAATTGACTTAGAAATGAGCTTTGTTGAGCAAGATGATGTTATTGCATTAAATGAAGGTTTAGTTTCACATATATTTAAAGAAGTAGCAGGAATAGATGTTAAGCTTCCAATAAGAAGAATGCCATTTAAAGAAGCTATGGAGAAATACGGTTCAGATAAGCCAGATTTAAGATTTGGAATGGAAATAACAGACCTTTCAGAAACAGTTAAAGATGTTGAGTTTAAAGTGTTTAGTGATGCTTTAGCTAATGGAGGATCTGTGAGAGCTCTTTGCGTTAAAGGTGGAGCTTCAATGGGAAGAAAAGATATTGATAGATTAGGTGAATTTGTTAAGACATATAAAGCTAAAGGCTTAGCTTGGATTGCGCTTAAAGATGAAGAAATAAAATCACCAATAGCTAAATTCTTAACTGAAGAGCAAATGAATGGAATAGTAGAAACTATGTCAGCAGAAAAAGGAGATATAATCTTAATTTTAGCTGATAAAAATTCTGTTGTGTTCCAAGGATTAGGTGCTTTAAGATTAGAATTAGCTAAGAAGTTCGATTTAATAAAAGATAAAAATGAATTTAACTTCTGCTGGATAACTGAATTCCCATTATTTGAATATGATGAGGAAGATGGAAGATACTATGCAGCTCACCATCCATTTACATCACCTATGGATGAAGATATTCACATGCTTGAAACTGAACCAGGTAAGGTTAGATCAAAGGCATATGACTTAGTATTAAATGGAGAAGAGTTAGGTGGAGGATCAATAAGAATTCATGATTCTAAACTACAATCAAAAATGTTTGAAGCATTAGGATTTACAGAAGAATCAGCTCAAGAAAGATTTGGGTTCTTAATTGATGCATTTAAGTTTGGACCACCACCACATGGAGGGTTAGCATTTGGTTTAGATAGAATGGTAATGTTCTTATCAGGAACTGAAAACATTAAGGATGTAATAGCATTCCCTAAAAATCAAAATGCTTATTGCTATTTAAGTGAGGCTCCAAATATAGCTGATGAAAAGCAAATAGAAGAATTAGGTTTAGTTATAAATAAAATAGAAGAAAATTAATAAAAAAGGCAGGTTTTAATAACCTGCCTTTTTTATTGGGAGAAAAATATAAGTAAAAGTTGTAACAATATAATTATAGGTACGCCAACTTTAAATTTAAGGTGTCGTGTTTTATGGTTAAATGTATTCATGCCTAGATAAATTCCTATAGAGCCACCTATAATAGCTAAAGACATTAAAAAGTTTTCAGATATTCTCCATTTGCAATGGATAGCTTTTTGCTTGTCTATATACATAACTATAAAAGAAAAAATATTAATTATTATAAAATATAACAACAAAAATTTCAAAATATCACTTCCTTTAATATAATTGTTTAAATTATTATACTATGAATTAATGATATAAACTAATAAAAATACGGAAAAATTATAAAAATATTGCATAAATATTAAAAGTTTTAATTAGTTATTAATAATAAAAGTGAAAAATTAACAATAAAATTAGGGAAAAAATGTAGAATTAGTATATTAAACACTGATGAAGGTTAAAATAATGTAAAAAAACCAATTAAATTATAAAAAGTATATTCCTCTTTCATTAATTTTATGATATAGTGTATAAAAATACACTATTAAGTGAACAAGAGATAAAGAGGTGGTTTAATGAAAAAAAATGAATATGGGCTATTTACAGCAATTGGAATGATTGTTGGGATAGTAATTGGATCAGGAATATTTTTCAAAAGTGATAATATCCTTGTAGCAACAGGGGGAAGCATAGCTCTAGGTGTTTTAGTATTTTGCATAGCAGCAATCGGTATTATATTTGGTAGTCTTTCAATTTCAGAGCTTGCATCACGTAATACAAAAGCAGGGGGAATAATTACATATGCTGAGTATTCTTATAATAAAGCAGTAGCATGTGCACTAGGATGGTTCCACACATTCTTATATTACCCTACATTATTAGCAGTAGTTTCATGGGTTGCAGGAATATACATATGTATGCTTTTTGGGATAAATGGAACATTAGAAGTTCAAATAATTATAGGACTAGCTATCTTAGTTATAATATTTATTATGAACGTTCTATCAGCAAAGTTAGGTGGATACTTCCAAAATGCTTCTACAGTAATAAAAGTTATTCCATTAATTCTTATTGCTATAGCAGGAATATTTTTTGGAGAACCTTCAGCAATTGAAGTTAGTGATATTACAAATATGCAATCATTTGGTTGGATAGCAGCAATTGCTCCAATAGCATTTTCTTTTGATGGATGGATAGTATCTACAGCAATTGGTCATGAAATAAAAGATTCAAAAAGAAATCTTCCAAAAGCTTTAGTTATAGCACCTATATTTATACTTATTATATACCTTCTATATTTTGTTGGTATAAGTATATATGTTGGACCAGAGACAGTAATGTCACTTGGTGATGCTCATGTTGATTTGGCAGCAAATAATATATTTGGTCCAATGGGAGCAAAGATAATTCTTACTTTTGTAGTAGTTTCAATAGTTGGGACAGTTAATGGATTAATGATGGGTTATACAAGATTACCATATTCATTAGCAATTAGAGGAATGTTCCCTAAATATAAAACATTTTCAAATGTAAATGAAAAGCTAGGAATGCCATTACAATCATCAGCAATTGCTTTTATTATAAGTGTAGTATGGCTAGCAATTCATTATATAACTCAAAGATTTGGATTACTTCCAAATTCAGATATATCAGAAATATCAATAACAATAAACTACGTTCTATATATTCTTTTATATGTAAAAGTATTTAGAATGGGATGTAGTGGTGAAATTAAGGGTATATGGAAAGGTAAGATTAATCCAATCTTAGCAACACTAGGATCATTAATAATATTATTAGGAAGTATTAGTAATCCATTATTCTTTGTATATGCAGGAATTTGTTTAATAATTTTAATATCAGCAATTGTATTTTGGAGATACCAAAGTGTAAAAATTGATGAAAGCTTATAATATTTAGTTAAATATCTATAATATGCTCCCTTTATAGTAAACAGTTTAAATAATAGAACTGATACTATAGAGGGAGTATTTTATTTAAAATTATTTTTTAAAATAAATATGAGTCTAGTTATTAGTAAGTATTTTTAGAATGTAAAAGTTACTAACATTAGAATAATGAATTCAAAATATGGAAATAATTATAGTAAGTATAATTATTAGGATGTGATTGAATGAATAGATTAACATGTAATGTTAGAAAGTGTAATCATAATTTTTTTGGTATATGTGATATGAATAAGGTAAATATCTCAGAAGGAATAAATAATAATATAAGTGAAAATAATTGTATTAGCTTTGAAAAAAATAGAATTTCTAAAATAGTAAAAAGACTAGGAAATATTGATTTATATACAGATAGATTAAAGTTTGTAGAATATGGAGACTTCAGTATAAAACTTCCTGATATAGAATGTAATGTTATAGAATGTGAATATAATGAAAATAAAAGTTGTATATCTAAAACTGTTATGATTAATGGATTTAGAGCAACATCATGTAACGGAACTAATTGTTTGACTTATAAGAAAAATCTAAATGAAATAAATGGTAAAAAAATACAAATTTAATATTGAAAAATTCTCTCCCTGCAATTAGAATAGTATATAAAGGGTAATTTTATCTGTATGGGAGGGCGTATGAGAGGAATTATTGTATTTGGAGAAAAGGGGTCAGGAAAAGATACTGCAGCTACTTTAATTAGTAGTTATTCAAAAAAAGAAAGTTATTTTTTTAATATAGGAGACATAGTAAGAAGCATGTCACCAGTATTTAAAGCAACAGATAAATGGAATAATAATAAACGAGGATTTTTTATTGATATAGCAAAAAAACTTAAGGAATATGATATTAATTTTTTAAATCTTTTTATTAATGGAAAGATATTAGAAAAGTTTAATTGTAATAATTTTGAAGAGATAAAAGAAGATAAACTTATAATAATAACAGGTGGAAGAACTGATGAGGATTTTGATTATTGGAAGGAAAAAGGCTTTATTACAGTAGGAATTCATTGTGATGAAGAAATAAGGCAAGAAAGATTAAAAAATAGAGATGGATATTTTCAAAATACTGTAGATTCACTAGAAGAAAATACTAAGAATAACATAAAAAGATCTGATTTTGTAATAGATAACAGTAGTACAAAAGAAAATTTAGAAAATCAAATAGCTACATTTGTAAGAGAGCTTTATAGATAATAAAGTTGACCCCACTAGTTTAATTTCTAGTGGGGTTATGTTATTATAAGCTAAGTTATAAACAGAAATTTTAACTTTTGGTGGATTTTTAAGTACATCTAAAGTTTAGAATTCGTTATTAAGAGGCGTGTTAGATTTTCACTCACTCATCAAGAAGTGGGAATGAATAAGAGTTGCTAGCCGTTAGATAAAAATAAATTGTAAGGAGTGTAATAGTGATTAATAGAGCTTTAGAAGTTTTAGAAAAATATTATGGTTATAAAAGTTTTAGAAAAGGGCAAGAAGATGTTATATTAAACATTTTAAATGGAAATGATGTTTTAGCTATAATGCCAACTGGTGGAGGAAAATCTTTATGTTATCAAATACCAGCTTTGCTTTTAGAAGGGGTAACATTAGTAGTTTCACCTTTAATATCTTTAATGAAGGATCAAGTTGATACTATAAAGGAAATGGGTATAAACGGAGCTTATATAAATAGTTCATTATCAACATTAGAGTTTAATTCTATTTTAGATGGAATAAAAAACAATAAATATAAGATTATTTACATAGCGCCAGAAAGATTAGAATCTAATGAGTTTATCGAAGCAATAACAAGATGCAGAATAAGTCAAGTTGCAATAGATGAAGCTCATTGTATATCTCAATGGGGTCATGATTTTAGGTCAAGTTATAGAAGAATTACATTTTTCATAGATAAACTAGTAGAAAGACCAATTGTAACAGCATTTACAGCTACTGCAACAGAAGAAGTTAAAAATGATATAGTAAGACTTTTAAGACTTAGAGAGCCGAAAATATTTTTAACAGGCTTTGATAGAGAAAATTTAAATATAAATATAGTGAAAAATGGTAGCAAACTTATATACTTACTAAACTTTCTTGAAGGTAATAAGGGGAAAGCAGGAATAATCTATGCAGCTACAAGAAAAGAAGTATCTGCTGTATGTGAAAAGCTTAAGGAAAGAGGATATTCAGTGGGCCAATATCATGCTGGACTATCTGATGAAGAAAGAAGGTTAAATCAAGAGGAATTTATCCATGATAGAATAGATATTATGGTTGCTACAAATGCATTTGGAATGGGAATAGATAAACCTAATATTAGATATGTTATTCATTATAATATGCCTAAAAATATAGAAGGTTATTATCAAGAAATAGGTAGAGCAGGAAGAGATGGCGAAGAGAGTACTTGTATTTTACTTTTCACACCAAGTGATGTTCACACTCAAAAATATTTAATTGAAATGAGTGTAGAAAATGAAGAAAGAAAAATTAGTCAATATAAAAAGCTTCAGCAAATGATAGATTTAGTTTATAGTAATGGATGTTTGAGAAGCTATATTTTAGAGTATTTTGGCGATGATAAGGTTAATGATTGTAATAATTGTAGTAATTGTTTAAATGATGGAGAAGTAACAGATAAAACTATTGATGCTCAAAAGGTTTTATCATGTATATATAGAATGAAAAGAAGCTTTGGAGCAACAATGGTAATAGATGTTTTAAGAGGATCAAAAAACAAAAAGGTTCTTCAATTTAGCTTTGAAACCTTAAGCACCTATGGAATAATGAAAGATTATTC
>NZ_JBOFYU010000213.1:0-3584 GCF_051654825.1 Clostridium sp. | reverse complement strand
AAAATATAAGCTTCTACACTAAAAAAGATGATGATTTAATACTTGACGAACAGATTGCACACTTCTTTTTAGATGTGCCAGTAGCTATTTATGAAAATAACAACAATCGTTACGGTGACTTTGAAAAGGTAAAAGATTTGATTGACGCTTACGATAAAACTCAATCTGATAGTGCTAACGACTTTGAAATGTTTACTCATGCTTACTTAGTTGTAAGTGGATATTTGATAGATGAACAAGATGCTAACAATATAGAGAATCAGAATGTTATAAACTTCCAAAGCGGAGATGGTAAAGCAGAATATTTAATCAAGAATATACAAGATAGTGCATTAGAAAATTATAAGAATAGGCTAGACAATGATATAAATCGCTTTAGCCGAGTTCCTAATGTTAGCGATGAAAATTTTAGCAATAACTCCTCGGGTGTGAGTTTAAAATATAAGCTTATGGGACTTGAAAGCCTAACAGGAATTAAAGAAGCTAAGTTTAGAAAAGGTTTAATGAGAAGAATAGAGTTAATGTGTAACATATTAAAGATAAAGACTAATCAAGATATGGACTATACTGATATTCAACCTATATTTACAAGAAATAAACCGTTTAATGATGTTGAATTGGCCGATACTATGCAAAAGTTAACTGGTATTTTATCAGATGAAACTATATTAGCAATGTCACCTTATGTTGATGATGTGCAAGCAGAGTTAGAACGTAAAATAAACGAACAAAATCAAGCTTATCAAGATAATTATTCGACTTTAGAAGGTGAGATAGTTGAGTAAAAACAATATAGATTACTGGAAAAAAAGAGAAGACTATAAGCTAAAAAAAGGATTAAAAGAAGTAAATAAAATCGAAAAAGAAATAGTTAAGATATATAAATCTGCTATGGATGATATACATAAAGAAATATTAAGCTTCTACAATAAATACGCTATAGATAACAATTTAGAGTACAAGGAAGCTTGCAAGTTGTTAAGAGGTAGCGAGTATAAGCAATTTAGAATGGATTTGAAAGAGTATATGAAGCTTATTGATAATGAGGATATTTTACTCGAATTGAACACATTATCTAAAAAGGCTTCTATTAGCCGCCTAGAGGATTTGCTATATCAATGTAGTAAATACATCAATGAAGTATATACAACGTCCGAGAAGAGGCTTCAGATGTGTTACAGTGGTACTGTGAAAGATAACTTCTACCAATCAATGTATGATATTCATAAATCAATAGGGGTTGGTGCTTCTTTTAGTCATTTAGATAATAAGATGATTGAAGATATTCTTCGTTATCCTTGGAGCGGTAAAAACTTTAGTCAATCACTTTGGGATAATCGTACAAAACTTAATAATGAATTGAAAGTTACTCTTACCAAAGGAATTATTCAAGGTAAAAGTATTAAGGATATGGCTAAAGACTTAAACAAGAAAATGGATACTGATTTGTATTACTGTAAAAGAATAGTACATACGGAACACGCTTATTTTATGTCAGAGTCATCTGCTAAAGCATATAAAGAAACTGGGGTAGAAGAGTATCAGTACTTGGCTACGCTAGACAAAAGAACTAGCAAGGTATGTCAAAGCTTAGATTTGAAAATATTCAAACTCAAAGATAGGCAAGTTGGAATAAATGCTAGCCCAATGCATCCGAATTGCAGAAGTTCTGAAGCGCCATATTTTGACGATAATGATTTAAGTACTCGATTTGCTAGGGACTCAAATGGAAAACCGATAGAAATACCTAGCAATACAACATACAGTGAATGGATTAAAATGTTTAATATTAAATTGTAGGTTTACCACTATTCCTAATTATGATATAATTATAATAAGGGAGTTGATTATATGAGTAAGCCAAACATTAAATGTGAAGTTTGTGGCAAGGAATTTTATAAAAAGCCTTTTAGGATAGAAAAGGAAAAAAATCATTGCTGTGGATTTGAGTGCCAATCTATATTAAGACATTCGTTTAAAGTTAAGCCGATTGAGGATAAATTTGGAATGAATATAAAAGATTTGCTTCATGATTTGTATATTGTAAAAATGTATCCTACTGGAAGAATTGGAAAAGAGATAGGCTTGAGTAAATCTAAAGTTTGCGAATGGCTTAAAAAGTATGATATATCTATAAGATATGGTAGTGAAGCCATTAAAACTCAATGGATAGATGCAGACGAAAGAAGAGCCATGTCGTCAATGACAATGAAGGATAACCAATCTAGAGGAATAGATAGAAGCTTCATGCATACTGACGAATATAAATTGAAACAAAGCATATCCAAAAGAGGGTCAAAGAATGGTATGTGGCGAGTATGTGGAGAAAAACATCCGAATTGGGATAAAAATAGGACTCACGAGAAAAGAAAATTAGAGAGAAAATCAACTAAGGACAATATGTGGAGGTCTTCTGTATTTTATAGAGACAATAGAACTTGTTTTAAGTGTAGTGAAAATAATATTAAAAATATGGTGGTTCACCATATAGACTCATACGATATTCATGAAGACAAGAGATATGATATCAATAATGGCATTGTATTATGCGAAAAGTGTCATAAAGATTTTCACGGTAAGTATGGATATGGTAAAAATACTCGTACTCAATTTGAAGAATGGATTAAGGCTGATTAATTTCAGTCTTTTTTATTTCATTGTTTTTATATTTGCTAGAGATATGAATAATAAGCCTATAGAAGTTGATTCAAATATGACTTATAAAATGTGGGCGAAAAAGTTTAAAGTTGAGTAGCCTATAACTATCATTTTTAGGTGTGTATATAAAATGTATATAATTTGTGTATATAATTTTATAAAACTATACACAAAACTATACACATAAAAAACCTAGTAATTGCAATGGCTTCAGATACTTATTTTTATATATGTATATATTGTATATAATGTATATAATATTTTAAAGTAGGGTAGTACCCATTTGTCTGATAAAAAACTATTGTACTTAAATATAATAAAAAGTATAGTACTAGATGAAAAAACTATACACAACATATACAAGGTACACAATGTAGTATTTTCAACGGTTTCATTTTTCGAAATTAGTTACAAATCTATACACAAAACATACACAAATTAGTTACAAAATATATACACGTCTATTTTAGAGGTGTTTTTTTATTTTATTGCCTTTTACTTGTATAGGCTTAAAAGAAACATGGTTTATAAACTATATTTCTGTCTACATGGACATTAAACATGGAAGGAGATTTAAAAAATGGATGCAACAACAAACGTTAACGTGAATGAAGATGTAGTGGTGGAAGGTGGAGTCACTCCTACAAATGATAATGTGGTACAAGAAGAAAAAACTTTTACTCAAGAAGATTTAGATAAGATAATGGCTAAGAAATTTGCACAATGGGAAAGAAAAGCAGAACAAAGGGCAAACGATAAAGCTAAAGAGGTTGAAGAAGCTGAAAAGCTAAAGCGTATGAGTGAAACGGAAAGACAACAAGCAGAAATGAAAAAGCAACTTGAGGAATATAACAAGATGAAGTCTGAAATGGCTAGAGAAAAGTTATCTAATCAAGTTGTAAAGGAATTAGCTTCTAGGAATTTAC
>NZ_JBOFYU010000212.1:0-1587 GCF_051654825.1 Clostridium sp. | reverse complement strand
GAGCTTGTTGCAGCACTTCCTCCAACATCTATTTGATTTTTACAACAACAATTTTGAGAGTTATGCATACATGATGATGCATCACAGCTTAATTTAGGCATAAATAAATCCTCCTTAATTATTAAATTCCTTATTTATTATGTGGATTATTTACTTATTTATTCCCTAAAGAGTTTTTCTTTTCTATTAACTCTAATTTTTTTATTCTAGTCAACTTTTTTATCTCATGCTCTCTTTTCATAGCTTCTATCTTATCCTCAAAGCTTTCAAAATAAACAAGCTCTACTGGTAATCTTGCTCTAGTATATTTTGCTCCCTTTCCTGATGAATGAACCTTATATCTCTTATCTAGGTTGTTTGTCCACCCTGTGTATAAGCTATTATCTGAGCATTTTAATATATAAACATAATTCATTTTATTAATATCTCCTAACAAGTTGTACACCTATTGTTAACACTATCCTAAATCATTTTATCAAAATAAGAATATATTTTGCAAACTATGTAATTTTTCACTTCATAATTAATTTATTAAAGTTCATAAATAATAAAAAAGCCTAGTTTTCACTAGGTTTTTTTATTTTTGTTATTTAAATTTTAAATAAACTATAGTAGAATCATCACCTTTTTTTAATCGTGGATACTTATTGCATTCCCCATCATTTTCTTGAACTCTTCTAAGCTCTTCTAAAAGCTCTTCTATTGGTTTTTCTTTTAATAGTTCCATAAACTCTTTGCTATTTTTTGAAATATTTAATGTATCATAATATTGTGAGAATCCATCTGACATAATACACACACTTAAATCTTTACTTATATCTACTGTTCCTGTTAATGCATAATTAACAGCCTCTTCATCTAACTCTAATATCCAATAACCATTTACCTTATTTTTTAATAATCTTGTGTTTTTAATATCTTCTAAGCATAGTTTTTTTGCATCTAATAGACTAATACTATTTTTATTCTTTTCACAAATTATTTTATCTATTATCTTTTCTTCTAACTGCTCTAGTTTTCTATCGTAAATTTCTAATTCCTCAATATCATTTTTAAAGAGTAATGTACAATCTCCTAAAACAAAATACTCTATTTTATTTTCATCTACTAATCTTATTAGTGAAATAGCTGCACATGGATACTCTACATCCTGTAAGCTATCAAATCCACTAAATGCTCTATACTCTTCTTTTATTATACTTATTCCAAATCTTATTATTTCCTTTAATGACTTATTATCATTTATGTTTTTCTTTAAATACTCATTCCACTTATCTACATACCAACTTGCATCACTTTTAAATCCAGATATATTACTACCTGTTAATCCTGTTGCTCCATCTAATACCCATGCAGCCTTTTCTGTTATATTAAATATATCTTCATTTACCTTATTTCCTCTATCACTTAACCCAATTCCTTTTATATATACCATCTTTCCTTCCCCCATAAATCGAGTAGGAGGTAGATAATTATTTTATCTACCGACCTCTCACACCACCGTACGTACCGTTCGGTATACGGCGGTTCATTAGAATTTAATGCATCATTTGATATGTTTGTGTTAGATTAACAAATCCTAGTGAT
>NZ_JBOFYU010000211.1:0-1682 GCF_051654825.1 Clostridium sp. | reverse complement strand
GGACTTTTTATAAGAACTGATTGGTTAAAAAAGTTTGGATTACCAGTTCCAAAAACATTAGAAGAGACTGAGAATGCTTTAACAATATTTAAAGAGCAGGATGCCAACGGAAATGGAAGAAAAGATGAAGTTGGAATCTTTGTACGTGGAAATATTCAAGCGGCATTAAATAACTTAACAGGAATTTTTGGTGCAAGACCATATAAAACATTTTATGTAGAAAATGATCAAGTTACTTTTGCAACTTTAGATCCAAATTTTAAAGAGGCAGTAAAATTATCAGCAGATTGGTATAAAAAAGGTCTTATAGATAAAGAGGTTTTCACTAGAGGTTGGGGAGCAAGAGATGCAGTTTTACCAACAAATATGGGGGGAATGACTTTAGACTGGTTTGGAAGTACAGCTAGTTATAATAGCTTATCAACAGGACAAATACCAGGATTTGAATTTTATCCAATGGAACCAATACAGATAAAAGATGGAGTGAAGAGTGTAACAGTGGGAAGAAATACAACTCCAGAGATTGGTTGGGGAATATCGGCAGCTTCAAAGAATCCAGAGCAAGCTATTAAGTTTATGGATTGGTGGTTCTCTGAAGAGGGAAGAAGAACTTGGAACTTTGGTATTGAAGGAAAGCATTATACAATGGTAGATGGGAAACCAGTATTTACAGATTATGTATTAAAAAATCCAGATGGAAAAGGACCTTTAAAAGTTTTACAAGAGGTTGGAGCTCAAGTTTCAGGACCAGGAGTACAACAAGATGCTGAATATGAATTCCAATATTCAAATGATATTGCAAAACAAGGTTTTGAAATGTATATGAAGGATGGAAATACAAAGAGACCTTTACCTATATTAAAATATAGTCCAAAAGATATAAAAGAGTTGGATAAAATTATGGCACTTGTAAATCAAACAACAGAGGAATATATGCAAAAATGGATTTTAGGTGTTTCAGATGTAGATACAGATTGGGATACTTATATGAGTAGAATTCAACAAAATGGTATTGAAAGAGCAAAAGAGATAGTACAACAAGGCTACAACCACTACAATAGTGTTAAATAAAAACATAAAAAAACTAGGTAGAATTACCTAGTTTTTTTATAGAGTTTATATATTGGTAAGAGGGGGAGTAAAATGAAAAAAATTGTATTAGGAGCGATTATGTTAACAGGAGTTTTATACGCTAAAGATCTAAAAGTATATCAATTTGAAAATGAAATGCCTAAAAATATAAAGGTAGATGTAAAAGATTCTATATCAATATCTAAGGAAAAATATAAAGATGGAGAGAGCTCTTTAAAATGGAAGTTTAAAAAAGGTGAAGCTTTAAGTATTTTAGGTGATGTAGGATACACAGTTTTTAAAACAGGTGAACAAGAAAAAGCAAGAAGTAGTTATAGTATGTGGATATATAATGAAGAACCTATTGATGGAGAGATGTTGGTACAGTTTAAGAAAGATGGGATAGTAAAATGTTGGTTTCCAATAAAAATGAATTTTAAAGGTTGGAGAACTATGTGGGTTCAGTATGATAGAGATATGAAGGGTGAACCTATTGAAGGAATGGATGAAATAACTTTTGTAGCACCTAATGAAAGTGGAGAGATATTAATAGATCAAATTATACCATCAGTATTAATAGATCCAAGACATAATGCAAGAGATGAACAGGT
>NZ_JBOFYU010000210.1:0-2705 GCF_051654825.1 Clostridium sp. | reverse complement strand
CGATTCCTAATAGCTGAATCAATTAAAACTTTTGCAACTCCGAATCCTTTAACATGAGTATGACCTTCCTCAAATTTCTTGCTAGTATTATGAATTATAAAACCATTATCAACCTTATAAATCGTATATTCTTTCCTTGTATATATCTTCCTAGCACCACTATTATTATGATGCTTGGGTATTTGTTCCATTATATCCCTTATACCCTCATACTTTTTAGGTAATTGGCTAGAAGTGATACATTGTGCATCCTTCCAAACTTTAACCATTATTTTATCCCCTTGTTAACCGTATTTACATTTTCTCTATGATACTATATTACTACTTTATCATTTGAAAATCAATTGCAATTACAGGTCAAAATCATTGCAATTACTATATTCTTGATTATGTGCAATAAAAAAGGAAGGCTTTGCCCTCCTATCTATTGTAATACTTATTAATATGAATATACCCATTGTCTTTCAAGCTACTAATTATCAAATCGTATGTATAGTTTATATTATATTTCATGATTTTCTCTTTGTACATCTTTCCACATCTCAAGCACTTAAACAATCTAAAAACTTCTATTCCATATAAATTGCCACTACTTGGCTTTACTTCTTGATAATAACTACCCTCATAATCATAATTATGACCAAATATGCACCACATATTATATCAGCTCCATTAAACAATCTAATAATTTTTCTCTTCTCCTCCACACAGTAGAAACCTCATATACATTAATTATATTGGCTACTTGTGTTTGTGTCTTTCCTTCTATGTAATACGCTTCTACTAATATTCCATCATCTTCCTTTAAGCTTTCTAATAATATTTCAGTAATAGCTATATCCTTCTCTAGTTGTTCCTTTTCTTTCTCTCTACGTTCAACTATGTTGTCTAAACTTGATAAATTGCTAGTTTGTATCTTGTCTTTAGAATAATCAATCGCACCTATAACATGATCTTCATCACTCACTAATCCAAGTTCTAACATTTTTAACCTAGCTTTATTCTTCTTAAAGTTCCTAAATAAGTTTTCTATATATTTTTTATCTTTTGTCATTGTCTATATACCCCCATATATTTGTTGTATTAGTAAGGGCATAGTTTCCTATACCCCTATTGTTAATCTATTTCTATATTAGTTCTAATTACTACATATCCTATAATAATCATTGCAAATCTTATCCACGAACCTTGAAACGCACCGTAACTGGCTAAACAAGTAGCACCTATTATATCTTTTATAGTATTAGCCACTAACTCTTTATTATTTCTATCATCTAAATGACTTATATAAACTTTCATATTAATCCCACCTAATCTATAAATTTATGCAATCTACTTTCTAACTTCTTATTATGTGCTTCTACACAATCCTCTAAATTTATTCCTTTTGTATATGCAATACCGTAACAACATTGAATTACGTCCATTAATTCTTCTTTGATATTATCCATGTCATTATCTACCAATGCCCATCTTACCTCAACTACTTCTTCATCTAATTTATCAAGCATGTCTTTTACACTAACATGATTATATATATCTAAATTATGTAATTTCATTTTATCCCTCAATCTTCTCTAAATATTGTACATTAACACACATTTCCTCACCATATTCATACAACTGTACTTCTACATACCTTTCATTGTCATTTATAAACCTATAAGGACTACCAATAACAACTCCTTGATACTTCTCATTGTTCCAGTTAAATATTATCTTATCACCCTTTTTAAAATCCTTAATACTTTTACTCATTCCCTATACCCCCATATAGTTATTTTTTCTTTGGATTATATAATAAATTGATTAATCTTCTATTATTTTTCTTTTGTTCTTTCAACTCTTCTTCAACTAATCCTAATCTGTATTTAGCTTCTATTTCATTTCCTCTATACCTCATTTCTCTCTTTCTTAATACATCATAATCATTTTTAAGAAGATGATAACTTTCATTTGCATAGCTTAAATCTTTTTCTGAATCATACTTTTGTTGTCTAAGAGTACATGAGTAACTATCTAAATTACTCAATGCACCCTCTAAGTATTTTATTTTACTTTCATAATGATCTATAGTATCTAATAATTCTCTATACTTTTTCTTTCGTATAAGCTTCATTAGTTCACCTCTAAAAACTCTTTCATATATGGCAATGACTCAATCCATTTACAAATCATTCCCCATTCATTTTTAAGCCTATGATTTTTCCTTTGATGATATATATTTATAAGTTCAGCGTAATTTGTATTAACTGTTCTTAATTGAAGGAACGATTCCGGAAGTATCCTTTTTCCAGTCCTTACAAATTCGTAATTCTTCGTATCTAAGTATTCAATCCTTAATTCGTTTAAAAGGTCTACCATGCACGATAAAACTTCTTTCTCTTTGTCGTTTTCATAATAAAAATCACTTAATATTATAGGGTTAACAGTAAAAAGTTTATGCATTGTGCTGCATGAGTTCTTTGTATTGAATTTGTACGTGTCAAACTCGGACCAAATGTATCTAGGCAAGTTTAAATCTACCCATACTTGTATTTGTCTTAGGAATTTGCAATGTTCACTTCCACCTTTTATAAGCCTTTTAGCTAAATCCATGTCTTTTTCACCTATTTTAATACACTCGCAAGTAATTCCTATAGGTGTATCAATATTCAAATCGTCATAGCTATCAGATAAATGCCAACTATTCATTGGTGACCTCA
>NZ_JBOFYU010000209.1:0-6256 GCF_051654825.1 Clostridium sp. | reverse complement strand
ATTTAACCTGCAAAAATCAATTTTATTGCAGGCTTGTTTACCATACAATAAAATATTCAAACTTATATAATTTTCAAAGAGCGAGCAATTCTATGAAAAGCCAAGCTATTTTTTCATATCAGCTTAACAGATTCTATTTCATTTAGCTATATGTAATACAATTTTTTATTTATGTATATTTTACCATTATGATGGAATTTTAAAATAAAAAGCTACTGAAAATTTTATTTTTCAGTAGCCGCTTAAACAAACTATTTAAAATTACTTAGAAGTTTTTCTATATAATTCAAAATAACTTCTTTATAATTATAAGATTATTTTATATCATAAAAGCTATTTTTATTTCCATGATAATATCCCTATATTAATATATCAATATATTTACATTATATCTTCAATTATATATAGTAAATTAGATTTTTTTAGAAATACCATATAAATTTCTGATGAATCTTCTTTTTTATTATAAAAATATTTATATTCTTCTTCAAAGTTAATCTTATATTCTTCCTTTACCTCTAAGCTTTTTGATATTGCACTTATTGAGTTTTCTACAAAGAAGCTTTTCTTTTCTTCCCAATTTACTTTTATTGAGTTTAAAGAATCTCCTTCATATTTAAAAACATTATATCTTTCTCCATCTCCTAATAAGCTGCCACCACTATCAGAAGAATAAACTCTTGAATATCCTTCTGGAATACTTATTCCCCAATTACTCTCAATTGTGTTTATATAATTATTTTTTTCCTTTATAAAGCTATAAGTTTTTACCCCTATTGTAAATATAAGAATTACTAGCAGTGCCCCTATAACTTTAAACCCTCTGTTTTTCTTCATCTCTACCTCTTTACCCTTTAATTTTATTTATAAAAAAGCACCTATATTAATAAATATTTAAACTTACCTAATATAGATACTATCTAAAACACTGTAAATTTATTTTATTGTTCCTATATCACTAAATGGATATATTTTTAATTGTGCCTTACCTTCTATTTTATCAGCATCTATGTATGGATTATCCCAAACCCTTGAATCTGCTGAATCTGCTCTATTATCTCCTAGGAAGAAATATTTCCCCTGTGGTACTCTATAATTTCCATTAGTATTATCATTATGTTTAACATAATCCTCTTGTATGACTTCTCCATTTATTGTAACTACACCATCTTGAATAGATATAATATCTCCTGGTAAACCAATAAGTCTTTTTATTAAACGCTCCCCTAGCTCATCAGAATAAAATACTACTACATCTCCTCTTTCAAGCTTTTCTGGATTATAAACCTTACTTACAAATAATTGATCATGAACATTTAATGTAGGCACCATAGATCTTGATGGAATATATGCCTTAAATAGTAAAAACTTATTGATTAATAATGCTAATACTACCGCTATTACTATAGGTATCCCCCACTCATAAATAATTCCTCTTTTTTTAGTTTCTTTATAACTTTTCATTTTTAAAATCTCCTCTCTATAAATTATATCTCATAATATTTTTAATCTACAAATTCAAATAGTTCTTCTACTGAAAGGTTAAAAACCTTAGCTATATCCATTGCAAGCTTTAGTGATGGATTATATTTTCCATTTTCAAGATGGACAATGGTTTCTCTTCTTACACCAACTAGCTCTGCTAAATCTGTTTGTTTCATTGAATTTTTTTCTCTATATTCCTTAATTTTTGTCTTTAAAGTAGGCAATTTTTTTAGATCCCCTTTCCCTTATAATATCTAATTAAGCTTACCCTTAATAGAGTACCTTTATTAGCCTTATATAAAGTATTAATTCTATGTTATAAATATATCACCCTTTCCATAAATAGTAAATATATAAAAGTTAAATATTTATAACATTTATCCATATCCTTAACTTTAAATAAAAATATCACCTATATTAAACAAAATATATAAATAAAAATAAAATATTAATGTGTTCAATCATTGTTCTAATTATATTTAATCCTTATAAAAAAGACCTTATAATTGCATTAATTACAACTATAAGGTCTTAACTTTATTCTTCTAATTCATAAACTAATTCTACGTCATCATACTTTTCTAAAGCCTCATAAAATGAAAGATAATCATATTCTTCTGGATTAGGTTTCTTATCTTCAAATATAAAGCTATTTAATATATCTCTATTTTGTTCTTCATCCATTACTAATATATCACCAAGCACTTCATGTTTTCTATCATCTACAAGCTCTAAAACCGGAATTTGAATTTGCTCAATTGCAAGCTCTGGGAATTTACTTATTGTATAAGCCATGTCTAAAGCACGAAGAGGATCTATGTTGGTTTTTATGTAACCTAACATTTTATTCATTACACCTAAGTATTTAATTGGATTTGTTTCATATATTTTTTCTGTTACCTTTGTAAGTACCTCTCTTTGTCTTTCAACTCTTTCAAAGTCATCTCCAACTCCCTTTCTTATTCTTGAATAAGATAAGGCTTGCTTTCCATTTAAAACTTGAAGTCCTGTTTCTTCAACTGGACAATCATTTCCACCTGTTGATTCCCCTATATATTTGTTAAGCTCTTCTAATTGATAATCCTTAACATCTACTTCTATTCCACCAATTTGATTTATAACTTCTTCAAAGCCTGAAAAATTAACAACTATATATTTATCAATATTCATATTATAAGTAGTATTAATTGTATCTAACAGAAGGTTTACTCCACCTATTTCATAAGCAGAATTTATTTTTTGTTCTCCATAGCCTTCTATTTCTACTAATGTATCTCTAAATAAAGATGTTAATTTAATTTTTTTATTATTATTGTCTAATGTCGCTATTATCATAGAGTCTGCCCTTGATTCCTCATCCAAATCTCTAGCATCAGTTCCTATTAATAAAACATTAGTAATTCCGTCAACTACTTTAAATTGTCCTTCACTTTCAACCTTTATTGGAGTATATTCAGTATATATTCTTTCCTTAACATATCCATAAGAAATAAATATTATTGAAGATATAACTACTAATACTCCTATAGCCCCTATAAGTATTTTCTTTTTAACTGAATATTTCTTTTCCTTAATTTCCGACTTATCTTTTTCACTCATTTCAGAGTTTCCCCCCCTTTTTCATTTTTTTAATTATATCACTATTTTTTTCCAAAAATGCTTTTGTAATTCTTTTTTCATTTTTCCTTAATTTTTTATTGATTTTTGTAATTTTTTAATATCTATATCTTAGTCAAATTTAATTTTTGTATCAAACTGAATAAACTTTGGATGAGGTAAACTACCATGATATACATTGTTTTCACAAATCTTTATACAGCTTTCCCCTTCTCTTGTATTATCTTGTATTACTATTTCAAAGGATTCATCCATTTTATTTTTATCCTTTTGCATTTCTATATATAAAGCTCCATCTCCCTGTTCTTCCATTCCAAAATATGAAGGAGATAAACCATATGCTTGTTGTAATCCATCTTTATCTATTAAGAAAGCTTCATATAATCTAATATCATTTGCCGGTAAGTTATCCTTATTAAAAATAGTCTTTTTATTTTCTTGATTTAATGGAACTACTTTAACTTTAATGTCAAAAGGAGTTTTAATAATTTTTTCTAATTTAAAGCCATCTTTTACTTCATTTACCTCAATTTCTTCTGTTTCATATTGTGCTAACTTTAATGGAATATTAAACTCCCAATTTCCTTCTACAACATATCTTTCATTATTATTACTTTCTACTAACTCTGGAGAACTATTTTTAACTGGTAATGATACAGATGGTATTTTTATAGATATTTCTATATCTTCTGGAATATCTATAGATTGCATTTCATAAGCTCCATCATTATTAATAATAGTTTCATTCTTAACTAATTCGTATTTTCTTAAACCAATAAATGTTTTACTATCTACAAACATTCCTGTTAAGAATGGATATGAATTAAAGTTCACTTCTTGAGTGTAATTAAAATTAACTTCTTCATCTAATAATATCTTTTCAATATCTTTTTCTATTAATTCATTGCTTTGAACATAATCTCCTTGTTCGTTTACAATATACCCATTAGGCGAAATATTAGTTAAATACGGAAAATCTTCTTTATTTTCAATTTTATATGAAACATATACTTCATCCCCAGTGTACACAGCTTCTTCAATAGTTATTGTAATTCCATTAGATTCTTTTGAAATCCCTATATTAGTTGCATATTCTGAATAATTTCCTGAGTTAATAACTGGGTTTTCCTTTTTTTCTAATACTTTAAATATCTCCTTTAAAATAGGTATATCATCAGCAAAGGTTGGATTTGATATTCCAGCTGATATTACTATTATTGCCAAAGCTGCAACCATTCCTATATTTCTTTTACGCTTTTTTTTATTTTTTTCTTTAATTTCTTTTTCTGCCTTATCTAATCCACTTTCAACATAAGTTTTTATGTTACTAGGAACTTTTATATCATCAAACTTATCTTTATTCATTTAAATCTCCTCCTTTAATAATAAACTTAGGGATTTTCTAGCTCTACTTAGCCTTGTCTTTACTGTATTTACTGGACAATCAACTGTTTCACTTATTTCATCTACAGATAAATCATTAAAATACTTAAGTATTACAACTGTTTTATATTCTGGCTTTAAAGCATCAATAGCTTGATATAAATCTAATTTTTCTTCTATAGATATTCCACTTACTTCTGAAGCTAAAGGTGCTTCGCTATTAAGCTCTGTAACATTACTATCCTTTCTTATTTCATCAATACAAATATTGATTAAAATTCTAGTAATCCAAGTTCTAAAGACCTTAGGATTTTTTAACTTACTAACATTTATAAAAGCTTTATAAGAGCACTCTTGTATTGCATCTAAAGATTTTTGTTCATTTTTCAAATGCATAAAAGCAATTTTATAAAGATACTCTATATTTTCATTTATTACTATAGAAAAAGCTTGTCTATCCCCTTTCATTGCTTTTTTAATTGCTCTTTTCATATCTAAGTCTAGGCTGCCTATTCCTTTATCAATTCTAATTATTGACTCCATATATCCTCCTAAAAAAATTTAAGTTATGCAAAACTCTTTTCCTTCTTTAGACGTAAAAACTCTTAATTAGGTTTCACTATTTTTAATTTTTTTTCCGTTCTTAAAATAAATTTTAAAATTATCAATATGTACTATATAAAATCATACTATAAACTACTATGTAATAACCATAAACAAATATAAAAATAGAGTAAGATTTTTTTCTTACTCTATTTAAGCTTATATTATGATATTTAAATATCTTTTTATAGATAACATGGTCCTATTTTCAAATACTTATGTCTCTAATTATTTATTTCCTTTAAAAATTTATCAGTAAGCTCTGCAATTATTTCATGATTATTATGGTATATAAAATGGTTTCCTTCTAAAATCTCATATTTTGCTTTATCTCCAATACGCATAAGATGCTCATGTTGATACTCCTGTGGTGAAATTTTAATCTGATTATTTTTAGTTTCATATGTCTGTTTTGAAATAATCTTAAAATATGGTACATCCTCAGGATACGGCAATCTATTTGTATCTTTAACACATTCTATAGATGAAATCATTTGATTTAATAATGTGTTGTTTATAGCAAATCCACCAAAGGAAATCATATCATCTATTTCCTTTTCATTATACCCAATATATTCTAGACCCTTTTTATTAGTAGTTACTCTAGCTAAAATAGAAGTTAATCCTATCTTTTGCTGAAACTTCCCTATTTTTAATAAAGGTTTTATAAATCTAGGCATATCTTCACCTATATAGGCAGTTGATGTTCCATCTAAAGAAATAATAGCTTCTACTTCTTCTGGATATTTTGAAGCATAGTATTCACTATATACACTAGATATAGAATGTGGCATTAATATATACGGCCCTTTTATTCCATCCTTTAAAAGTAAGCTTCTAATTTCTTCAACATAATTTTCGCAAGTTCTAGATCTATCTGTTTGACTACTAAACCCTACACCATAATATTCAATGCAAACAACTGTATAATTTCTTTTACTAAGACTCCTCATAATTGGACCAAAATCTGCTGAAGGAAGTGCTACCCCCAGACCTGGAAGTAATACTATTGTTTTTTCACCATTACCAACTTTACTAATATGAATTTTACCATCAAAAACATCTATAATCTTTCCATAGGGCTTTATTTTCTTCATTTTTGCTTTAAAATACTTTTCCTGTAAAGCTAAGCCTATAATCATAAGGATAACAATAGTAGTAAATATAA
>NZ_JBOFYU010000208.1:0-11571 GCF_051654825.1 Clostridium sp. | reverse complement strand
TACTAATTGCATTACGGCTACAGATAATAATGTATTCATTACTAATTGCTTATCATTACACTTTTCCTTATTAGCTCTGTATTGACTTCCTTCAATTCCTAAAGCTCTAGTATCAAACATGAACTCAACTGGTTGATCTTCTTGAAGTTTGAAAGATACAAATAAAGAATTATATATATCCTCTTTTTTTCTACCAACATATGATTCGTTTTCTAATGTAGCTTTTACCTCACTTCTGTCAGCCGAAATAAATGCATTTGTAAATTTCCCGTAAGATTCTCCTATTAGTACTTTAATACTATAGTTCCCTCCATCTGCATTTGCATTAATTGTATACACTTTTTCTTTACTCATAACTTATTATTCCTCCATCATATCTCTCGTATTTTTTCTCTCTAAATATATTTTATATTATGTATAATTATCATTCAAGTATTATTTTTACTTTTAATTATATTTTTATTGTATTTTTTATTATTTTTTTACTTTTAATTATACTTCATATTCAAAGCCAAGAAATATTCTTCATATCCCACTAACTAATGAAAGTAAATCTAAATCTATATTTGTTATTTAAAGTTATTTTTTATTATTTTTAATTACTTTTAATTATATTTTATTATTATATATTTATTTTAAATTATATTTTATATGCCTTATTACCTTTAATATATCTTTCAATAAATTATATGCAGTACTAAATTGTATATAATTAAAGATAATTTTTATTATTTTTAATTACCTATTTATAATATATAATTACCTAATATTTTTATTCAAATTAGGAAACACTACTAAAATACTAAATTAACTACGAGGTATAGAATATGAGTAAAATTAGGGGTAATGTTTTTAACTACGAAGATTTAGACGTTGAATTAAATAATTCAGATGTAAAAGAATATAAGGAGATTAATTATTCAGATAGGATAAAAGGTGATTGTCTACAACTACTCAATAAGATAGAAATTGATAATTCACCTATAGAAACCATAGAGCTTAATAATGAAAATTTCAAAGATTACCACTATAAATTAATGAGTGGAAAATTTCTTGTTATATTCCCTGAAAATTCTACATTTAAATATATTACTACAGATGGATTATGTTTTAACTGCAATGATAGGAGTCTTATTAAGCTAATATCTAATATACCAAAACCTTTGAAGATTTCTTTCAAATACGCTGATGAAACAACAATGCCACTTGTTCTTATCATTAAAATACTTTATGGAAAAGATATTAAGAGCATTGAGCAGCTTGTCACTATGTTTGCTTCTAATAATTTTAATAAATCTGAACTAAACTGTTATAGAGCTTTAATCCCTATTTACAGAAAGTTATTTGATATTATTAATAATCACTCATATATTAGCTACATAAATAAAGAGAGAGATTTATATCTAATTGATTATAGATCATATATGAGAAGCTTGGGTTTAAACGATGGATTAACACTTAAAAATAAAGAACTTGAGTTGAGGTCCTATTCAGATAAATTAATTTCTATAGATGATTTTGAGATTACCAAACCTAATTTGTTAGATTATCTTGAGAATAATACTGAATTACCTATTTCCTTATACGAAGGTATTTCAGATTCAGATTTTTTAAATTTATATAAAACATACTGTGAAGTATATTCACTACAAAATCTATGCTTAGATAACTATATCACCCACTCATATAATCTAAATGGTTTAATTAGCAGTAATTATCCATTCAACTTTATTATGCAACGGAATAACTCATGCGTTATTAGAGGAACTCTACCTGATATATACTTTAACAGCTTGCTGAACATCCTAAGATTAAAAGATTATATAGTTCCTGGTGATTCAGATAATAATTTGATTAACTATATAAAAACTTTAAATCCTGATTTAGAAATAGGCTTAATAACTACAATTTTATTGGTTTTAGAAGCCTATATATGCAAATTTACTTCAATTGAGGATATTAAAAACTATTTATACACATATAAATCTACTTTACTATTTAATGAGGATATTGAAGTTTTCTTAGATTTCATTAAAGAGAACTTACCTGATCTTATTAATGCAATAGATATGTTTAATACAGAAACTTATAAAGGATATGATGTGAAACTAATCGAACACATGCCACTTTCACCCCTAAACACTAGATTGAACTATATATCTTCAAAGGTTGTTAAATCAACAATTCTAGCTGTTTATAAAGATATAGAAGATTTTAACCTGAAGAATAAAAAGAAAATTTATATAAGTGATATAACACCCGATAGTATTTATCTTATTGCTGATGAAGACATATCACATATCGCTGTTGATATTTTAAACAGAACTATGATCAATACCATTAAATCTACCTTAAAACTTGATTCTTATACTTGCTACACTGATATCTTGCATTAAAATAATTACTCCCCTACATAATCGCAGGGGAGTAATGCTTATAACCTAATTTATACTATATATTCTTATTTATCTTATTAAGATATTCTAAATTAATATTCTAACCAAACTTGCGAAGAGTATATTCCTTTTTTGCCAGAAATGAATACACTAATTATGCAAACAATCATTGCAAAAATCATATCATTTGAACCAAACAATTCAAGGTATAATACAAATGAAGCAATAGGTGCATTTGTGGCACCAGCAAAAACACCTATTAATCCTAATGCAGCTGCAAATGTAACTGGTAATCCCAATATAGGTGATAAAGTAGCCCCTAACGTTGCCCCTATAACAAATAAAGGTGTTACTTCCCCCCCTTGATATCCAACACCTAGACAAAGAGTAGTTAGTAATAGCTTTATTAGAAACGCAAAATATGGTGCATTCCCATCAAATGAATCCATTAATAATCCTAAACTTAAATTGTTATATACCCTATTTCCTAATAAAAATGTTATACCCACCATAATTGATCCACCAATTAAGATTTTTATATAATCATTTTTTATATACTTATTAAATATATCTTTAACCAAATGAATCATATAAACAAATAATTTACTTATAAGACCAAAGCAAATCGATAAAATAATTACTTTTTCAATATTCATACCCGCAAATGATTCAATTTGAGGAATTTGAAAGTGAGTATGTGTAACTCCTACAAGTCTTGCTACTTTATCACCAATTATGGCTGCCGTTACAGCTGGTAACATAGATGCATAATTTAAATTACCTACTGTTGATATTTCAACTGCAAATATAGTTCCTGCAATAGGAGTTCCAAATACAGCTGAAAACCCTGCTGACACTCCACTTATTAATAATATCTTTCTATCCAAATCAGTTTTCTTAAATATATTTGCAAGCGAATTCCCAATTGTTCCACCAATTTGCACTCCCGTTCCTTCTCTACCAACTGATCCTCCAAATATATGTGTTAAAACAGTTCCCATAAATACTAAAGGAGCCATAATAAAATGTATTTTTTCTTCATTTCCATTAATATTCTCGATAATTAAATTGTTTCCCCTTTTTGAGTTCTTGCCATATTTTTTATAAAGAAATGTCATTAATAGACCTGATAAAGGTAGAAACACTATCAACCAATACTGTTCTAAATTTAATTCGATTGCCTTTTCAAGTACTATTAAAAAAATTCCAATTATCACACCTGATAATCCACCTATAATTCCAGAAATAACTACTAATTTTATAACTCTTGTTTTACTCATATTTTTTCTCACCCCTTATCATTAAAACTTCACTCGTTTATCCTCCCTTTATTGGGCAAATATCTATATGCTGTATAGTTAATTACAGCTTTATATCAATATTAAATTTAGGTGCTGAAATAATATCTTCAAATTACGCAGCAGCATTATCATCTTCACCGCTTTTATTTAACCATCTAGATGATGTAATTTTTATTCCTATTGCCCCTATTGGCGCTGTAATTAAAACACTCAAAATTGCTATCGCTTGCATTACTTCCCCTCCAGCAACGCCCATTTGAAGTGGTATTCCTGCTTTTGCTGACTGAACTGTTGCCTTTGGCAAATATGCTATAACACAGAATGCTCTTTCTTTAGAATTTAAATTTGTTCCTATTAACGAAATAAGTACTCCTATCGAACGAACTGTTAAAGAAATTATAAGCATTACTACTCCAATCCATAAAAACTCACCAACCAATGAAGGGTTTATAGCCATTCCAACAAAGGCAAATAGATACAATTTACCATATGACCATATTTTATTTAAACCATCTTGAACTTCTAGTGCTAAATCACTTAAGTAAGTTCTTAAAAAGAATCCATAGACCATAACAGTAAGTAAAGAATTAAATAGCTTTATATGAAATTGACTTTCAATTGTTCTAACTAACAGACATATAATCAAAGCTAATATGACTCTAACCGAATTAGTTCGGACTTTTTTCAATATTCCCTTCGTTAATAATGCCATCCCCCATCCTACAGTTATACTAATAACTATGGCTACAGGTATTGATATAATATCAGCTAATACCGATACTGACTTCCCATTCATAGTAGCTGTGTACATGCCTAGAAAGGTTGTAAATAGTGTTATTGCAACGGTATCATCAGCTGAAGCTCCTACTAATAGCATTTGTGGTATTGCTTTATCTTGACCTATTTCTCTTTTAATTAAATCTACCATAGAAGGCACTAATACAGCAGGACTAACAGCAGCTATTATAAATCCAAGAATTGCACCTTGTACAAAGGTAAAATTCAATAGTAAGATTGATAACATTGCAATTGTTAAACCTTCTATTAACGCTGGCACAATACTAAGCAATACTGCTGGTCTTCCTATCTCCTTCATTTGACTAAAACTAATTCCAAGTCCTCCTATAAATAAAACTGTTACTAAAGCAACATCTTTTATATATGGTGATATATCTATAGCCAGCTTCGGAACAACATTTAAAAATGCTGGACCAATTATCATACCAGATATAATTATACCTATTAATGATGGTAATTTTATTAATTCTGCAATTTTCCCACTATAATAAGATAAAACACCTATCATACCCAAACTAAGTAAAATAATTAATAATTTTGTTAACATTTCATTCCTCCTAAAATATCTATATAAAGTATTATTCCAATAAAAAAAGCCAATGATTCTACAACAAAAAAGTTGTAGAAGTCATTAGCTTATTAAGCAGTTTTGATTTATATCAAGGGAGACATTCATTCCCTACTAAAAAAGTATATCAAAATTAAATATTAAGTTCAATCTTTACTTTAACTTTTTCCCATTGAGCCGATTCAATTACATTACCATACCTTAAGATACTCTTTTCTTTAACTATTCCGTATAGTTTGTCCAATTCTTCCTTTGGTATATTTATATCACCAAGCTCACATTTATCAATAGTTTCAAATGCTTTTTTCATTTCTTCTGAATAGTCCCCAGCCAAATCAAAACTCTTTATTTTATTAAATTTCTCCTCACTTACTCTAACTACCTTATATAAATTATCTACCTTTGTTCCTAAACACTCCGCTATCTTAATACATTTAAAAATATTCGTTTTATGCTTATTTTTCTCAATAGAAGCAAATCTTTGCTCAGTAATTCCAATGTGTTTACCAACATCTCTTTGAGTCATATTTCCCTTAACCCTGTAGTATCTTACATAACTTATTAATATTTCTACTACCTTGTCTTTATTGTTCTTCTTAACGTCCATACTACCTCCTACATGAACATCTATTTAGATTTTATCTTTAAATTAATAAAATCATCTTTTTCTATGTATTCATAACTTACGTCAACTTCTTTAGTTTCAATATATTTATTTACTTTAAAGTTATCTTCATCCCTATATATTAAAAGAACATCACTACTACTTTTCTTATTTACTAAGGCTATCGATAAATTATCAGTTCTAGAATTCAGATGAATATTATTAGCTGCTTCTTTAGATATTGAAACTCTCTCTAATTTACCCTCATAGGATATTAAATTATTAATACTACTTAAATCCCAAGGATCTGCACCTAAAGCACTTAATTTTTTATGCAGATTGATTAATAAACTTCTCAGCTTATCTTCAACAACTACCTTTTCACTACAACTAACTTTACTCTTACTAGTATCATCTTTGTTATTTTCTACTTCTTCTGGTTGCTCTTCAGTCTTTTTATGATTGACCTTATCTACATTTAAGCCTGTTGATTCAGCTACGGCTGGCTCTACAAATTCAGGGAATGAAGCGTTCGCGAATTCATCTGTACTTAGCTCATTAGGATCAACAGGGACTATATCACTACTTTGCCTTTCCTCTTTCAATTCATCCGAATCCTTAACCTCATTTTTTCCCTGACTATTATTATCTATATCGGTTTTAGTTTCTTTAAATCCATCCTCAAAGAATTTTATATCTTCTTTACCATTCAAAGTACTAATTAACTCTGCAAAATTAATATCTTCTTTAATCTCTATTCTTTCAACTTTTTTTACTAGTTTTAACTTAACTGACTGCATATCAGAATCATTAACTAGCCTTAGATATTTCCTAAAGTCATATTCCTTATTGATTGTAGTATTATTTTCATCTAACTTTAAAAAGTCTAAAGTCCCCTTACCAATCTTTAACTTACCTTTGGTATCAGTAACAGAGTAATAGCAATTTTTAAACTCTAATGTAGCCAATTTTTCTTTAGATACTCTATTCTTTTCCGTTATTGCTCCACTTTTGGACTCCATATACCTTGCTTGATCCGAGAATAAAGGAGTAGATGAGATACCAGTCTTAACCTCAAATACATCCTCAAAACCTAGCATCTCAGTGTAATACATCCTATCCTCAACATTTGATCCAGGTAAAATAACCTTTGTATTGGTATTAGTTAATATTATCTCTTTGAACATATCGCTTTGCTCTTTTAACTGTGCTATATTTTGAATAACACAAGTAACTGAACACTTATATTTTCTACTAAAAGTAAAGAATATCTTTGATTGGTCATTTAAATAGAATGGAAATTCATCAATCACAATTTCATATGGAATTTCTGGAGCTTCATCCTCACTATATCTTGATAACACTGCTGTTTGTAATGACATTATAAAGAATAAAGCAAATGCTCTACCAATAACATCTCCTAGCTCTGCCTGTCTTGTTGCAATTGCGATACACTCTCCACCTTCCAATACTTCATCAAGATTTAAACCACCTGTTCTACTACACAGAATATATCTGATTTCCTCTCTTCCAATAAAGTTATCGAGCTGATTGATAATACCAGCAACAGCTTCCTGAGTTTTAGCTCTTTTAATTCCAAAATTAGTTCCACTTACCCTAATTCCTGTCTTTTCATTAGTCTTAATTTCATAGAATGATGCTTCAAAGTACTCAATTACCGATTTCCATCTTTTCTTTAGATTCTCATCTTTACTCATATTTTTGGACATCGTCTCTACTTTTCCAAAATCATTTAATAGTTCTAATACATCTTCTAACGTTGGATCACTTCCACCATTCTCTATAGGATACATTACCCTTAGTAGTATAACTATATTTCTAATAGCTCTAATCCCTGCATTTTTATAGTATGGATTAACCTCTCCATCCTCCATACCAGTTAATATTGATGCAATAATATCACCGGTTTTTTCAGGATCACCTAACATCAACGGATTATACTTAGCTATATTTCCTTTTTTAATTTCCTCCATTTTAGGGTCAATTTTATGAACTTTAACACCATTAGCTGCTGCTATTTTCAATGTTTGTTCTCTTAAACCACCATCAGGTGCTATAGTTGTTACCCCTGTATTTTTATATATCATTTTACCTTCACTTTCTTGGGTAACAAGGACCTCATAAGTAGTTAATTCACTATTACTAGAAAGTTCTATTACTATTGCTCTTTGATATTCGCTTTCTAATTCTTCATTTTCTATTTCAACAGGACCAACGTCTATCTTTACTTTGAAGTTCTCTCTTGCAATAGAGTTATTATATTCAGAAGTATAATAATTTAGTTTGATTTCATCATCTATAACACCATCTAAATAACACCTAATTGTTAAGGTTGTGCTTTTTATACCTTTGGTATTATCTAGATTCACTACTGTCCTACCATTTTCTACGATATCATTAAATAAAATATGTTCTGATTCTCTTTCTCCTATTATAAGTTTATTGAACTTTTCCTTGAATCTATCTTTCTTATCTGGATTTATAGATATTAAATCCATTGAAAAATTATCATTTATATATTTATTAGTTACTGGTACATTTATATAACATAATCCTTCTTCTAAAGCCTCAAGAGTTAGCATTTTAAGTTCTTCCCTGTAAAATGATTTTTTATTAAATAATTGTGCTAAATATGGCCTTAATACTAAACTTGTCTTACCAGCACCAGAGTTTCCCGCTACTAGCATATGTCTAAAACTTTGCTTTTCAGTTAAATAAATTGATTCTCCTGTTGCAAAGTCCTCACATATTTTGCAATCTACATTATAATTATTCAATTCTTCAACATTTCTTGTAAGCCAATCCACTTTATATTCCTGTAAATCTGACTTATATTCCTTCTTAAATGCTATAGTCATGCTTTTATAGAAACCTACAGCTATTATTATGAACGGAACCAATATAGTTAAAATCTTTGAGTTAGTTTGTACTATAAATAATGGAACTACAGTCATATCTACTAGTGTTTCAATAGCTCCAACGAAGAAACTATTAAACTCTTCAGCCAGTAAAGAATATGTTGCTATAGCTATTGTAATAGTAGTAAACAAGTATATTTTAGGTCTATTAACAGGTTTAGAAACCTTATCTCCTAGCATACTCATGTAGAATACAATTACTGCATTTACTATAATCAGCGAGTATAGTATTTTACTATGCTTTGCTATTTCAATGGAAAACAGTATCTTGTAAGTACTAAAGTATAAAAATAATGTTACAACAGTAGATACAATCATTGAAATTAATGCTACTTTATCTATTGTTTTACCCTTTGACCTATCTACCCACTTCTGGAACTGCTGTTTATACTTCTGTTCCATCACTATCTCCAATCTCTTTATTTATGACTTTATAGTAAATTACTTCTTTTAATTTCATTCTAAATTCCTTATCAGTGGTTTCTGCTACTATTTCACTATTTTCACATATAAAATTTATTAGTTGAGCATTTCTGTCTCCACTTTTTATATTTGTTATTAACTTGTCCACCTCAATAGTTCCGTTATACTTCTGGTTTCTTAAACCCACCTTAGCAAAACTAACATTAAAACCTTTTTCTGATTTCTCTATTTCATATTCATTTAGTGTAGGATTACCTAAGAAATCTTTAGATCTTACACCAACAATAACAATTTCATCATCTTTTATCTGTTGTATATCAAGCATTAACGCTACACTCCCCTCATATTTGATTAGCATAATATATTATACCTGTTATTCTATATAAAATAATTAGTGCCTTATTTCTAATGTTGGAATATATATGCTCATTTACTATCCAAATCAGCTTGAATGCTTACTCATAAATACTCTATATTTAATATCTAGATACTAAAGTAATTTTTATTATTTAAAATTACTTTTATTTACCTTTTTATAAATAACTCTATTACATAGTTTGTATTTTAAAAGTAATTTAATTTATTTTTTATTATATTTTTATAATTTAATTTACTTTTATTTATCTATACTGTGCCTACATGTATTTAAGCAACTATTATTCAGATTGATTGAATAAGTGTCCACATACTAAATTAATAAGTGAAATACTTAGTTAAATATAATATTCAACCTTTGTTGAATATTGAATAATTCTCTTAATTATCATACAAGCTAATGTTTATACATTAAATTTAAATTATGGTCTAATTACATTTAATTTTATATAGGTATTCCCCCTATATGTACAGAGGGATTTTATATATTAATTAAAATAATTCAAATCCTCTATTTTAAAGGGTTTTCACCTATTTTTATATACGCAAAATAAATATAATTATCTTTTATATTTTAAATAATACTATTAATATATCCTTATTTCTGATTAGGAGATGATGAAGATTGGTGTCTTTTGATAATAATAAATATCTACTTTTAGCTATAGCTAATTGCGGATTAATGACAGATCATATAGCTCAAAAACACTTTTCAACCAACAATAATGAGGTTGAAAATCTAATTTCTAATAACTTAATAGAGCGTTCTGGAGTCTATTTAATATATGGAAAGTCAACTTGTATATATACTCTAACTGATGATACAAAAGAAATGTTTAAGCAACTTGGAAAGTCATTATATAAAAGTGATACCACTCAGCTTGAACACGACTATATATTATTAAAGGTTTATAGCACCATTGATAAACTCTCCCAAGAATCTTGGCAAAATGAAAGTGAATTAAAATCAATTTATAGAAAAAATACTTGTGATGGGGTATTTAAGTTCAACAATAAGTTAATTGGAGTTGAAATAATAACTAAATCCTATACTAAAATAGCTATCAATGAAAAAATGAGTTTTATAAATCAATTTTGTGATGACTTTATTAGCTTAAATACATCTGATATCAAAATCTAACTGGAGGTAATCAATGGATACCATTACTATTCCTTTAAACATTCCCCCTACACAAAAGAGAAACTATGAATATGTAATTGAAAAAGGATTTCATAAATACCTTAAGATTATCTTTAACCTTGGTTCATATATAACATTTCAACAGTTTTATGAATTATTTAGCCAACATAACCCATCACTTTCAGATTCATATTCTAAACTAAAAGCCAATTCAACTATCAAGGAGCTTGAAAGTCTACGCTTCATTAGTGTTGAAACCATTGGAAAACATAAATACTTTTATTTAAAAGCTCCATCACTAGCTGTATGTGTAGGTGATTACTCAAAAATTCCTAAAACTAATCATAAAAATGACAGTATTAAGAATAATAAATTTCTAAATTGTCTTATGAAAGTTGAATACTATCTTGAAACTGGCGAAGTTATTTCTTCTGAGTGGTTATTTAAGCATCTAAAGGCTCTTACAAGGAATATAATTACCCTAGCCAATGAATATGACCTAGAATACAATTCAAGCTTCCTAAAGGCCATTTACAGCTCAAATGACTATATTAAAATAAAGGATACAGCTTCTAAACTTCCTGAAGATGATTTAATTCATATAATTTGGGTAGATTTATATAACCTGTACTATAAATTACTATGCCAAGGGCAAACCGTTTCCCCCTCACCATTGCACTTTAAGTTAAATGTTGTTGGTAAGAAACTAAAACTACACTATATTCCTGAAATAATAATATTTGACCACCATAAATCAAATTACTACGAAACAAAAATGGATCGTTTATTATCTGATTTGATTAATATAAAAACCAACACTATTGATGGACTTAGAAGGAACTATAGACCTAATCAAGAAATAGGAGATCCTAGAGTAAATATTATAGGTTATGGCTTAAAACTAATTGGTTCTGATGAAATGCTCCTAAAGGAAAAAGTAAAAATAATATCTAGCTATGGTAAAGATAATATAAACTCACCCTTTGTTTCTGTTAAAAGCTCTTATATTAATCTTTCTACTTATTT
>NZ_JBOFYU010000207.1:0-48213 GCF_051654825.1 Clostridium sp. | reverse complement strand
ATGGTGTAAAATATATTTCACTGCGATAAATAATTTCTTTATCTACAATAGATATTCTTGGTATAGTAAAGTTTGAAGCAGTATTTTCTACTATTAGCTTTGAAAATACTAATTGGGTGGTACTTGTTCCAATATCAATCCCAACACTTAATAGCTCTTCTCTCATACACTCACCTCCTACCATAAAAATTAATATTTTATTGAGCTATACCCCTATGTAATTTATCAATTCATCTATTCCTGTTCCATCTAATGTATTAACTTTAAATATTTTAGATACTCCTGCATTTTTTAGCATTTCTTCAGCTCTTTCTATTTGTTTAACATTATCTATTAAATCAATTTTAGTTATAATTCCTATTACATCTTTCATAAACATACTTGCAAATCCAGGAGGTATGTATGCCTCCTCTACTGTACAGTCATAAACTAAAGCTATAATATCAGCATCTGCTGATGTTACTATAAGAGCCTTATAATAAAATCTATTTTCTATATATTCTCCAGGTGTATCTATAGATTTGTTATATACTTCAACAGATTGTGTCTTTTTGTATTTAATATCCATGTCATTAATCTTTTGACATAAAGTTGTTTTACCGCAACCTGTTTTACCCATGAATATTACTTTTTTCATTATTATCTCCTAAGTTCGTGTAATAGTAGTAAATGAGAATTGAAGTAAATTACCTAAAACAACTAGCACTTCGTTTAATGCTGCTTCTACACCACTTACATCCCCTGTAAAAACTACAGACCCACTAAATCTATCTACAAACCCAAGCTCTATTCCTGCTGATTTTGTTGCAACGTCAGCTGCTATTATAGATGCTTCACTTGGTGTTATAGTTAATATGCCAATAGCACCTTTTCGCTCTACAACTAAACCCATCTTTTTATAAATCTCTTCACTTGGATTTGCAATTATATGTGCAAGTGTAACTTGTTTACCTGGAACATATTCTTGAATTACTCTTTGTTTTTCTTCACTCATCTCATTTCCTCCCAATACATAACAATGTTTTTTCTTATTTTTAAATAAAAATCTTAATCATTATACTTAATTACTATTGTCTTATTCTTTCAACGATCCTAATAATATCGTCCTTTGATGGCTTTCTTGGATTTGTTTTCGTACATGCATCTTCTAATGCTTTTATAGCTATATCATCCCTTTGCTTTGCTAATTCATCTAAATCAACATTACAATCCTTTAAATTAGTTGGTAATTTCATAGCCTTTTGTAAGTTTTTAATTTCAAATATTAAGTTTTTAACACCCATTCTTATGTTATTTGCAGGTATCCCCAATAATTTTGCTATGTTGTAATACTTTTTAGCTGCTAATGAAAAGTTTTTACTATCATATCCAACTATGTCAGCATTATATTCAATAACATGTGGTAATAAAATAGAGTTTGTTCTACCATGAGGAACATGGAACTTTCCACCTAATACATGGGCTATACTATGATTTATTCCTAATGATGCTGAATTAAATGCTATTCCAGCAAGGCAAGAAGCATTATGCATCTTTTCTCGTGATTCCATGTTGCTTCCATCTTTATATGCTTCTAAAAGATATTTAAAAGCCAATACTAAAGCTTTTTCTGCTAATGCATCTGTAAAATCTGTTGCTGCTGTTGAAACATAGGCTTCTAAAGCATGAGTTATAACATCCATTCCAGTATCAGCCGTAATAAAATCTGGAACTGTTTTTACAAGTTCAGGATCTAATATAGCTGTATCAGGTAATAAATCTTCTGATACCAATGGGTACTTTACTCCCTTTTGATTATCTGTAATTACAGAAAATGATGTTACTTCTGACCCTGTTCCACTAGTAGTTGGAATCGCAATAAATTCAATATCTGATAGATTAACTATTTTTTTAGTAAAATCCATTATTGCCTTTGCAGCATCTATTGCTGAACCACCACCTAATGCAATTAAAACATCTGGCTCTATTTTAGAAATTTCTTCAATACCTTTAACTACTAACTCAATGGGTGGGTCTGGAACAATATCACTAAATATTGTAATTTGTGAACTAGTTAAATTTTCAGTTATTTTATTTATTGTTCCTGACTTAACCATAAAAGGATCTGTAACTATAAAAATTTTTTTATTTCCTAATGTCTTTAATCTTTTTAATGAACCCTCGCCAAAAAAAATACTAGTTTTTACATTAAAGCTTTTCATTTCTCCTCTCCTTTCTACTTATATTTTTATAAATCCCTATTTTTCTTTTTATATCTGCATTTTTATTATTCAAATTCCATGGATTAATTATTCACATTAACAGAATTATTTATTAAAACTAAAAAATATTACTAAAATACTATCTTAAAATTAAATAAAAAAAGAAGACTTCTTATTTCTAAAAAGTCTTCTTTTACATATTATTTATTAACTATTCTCTCTTACCTATTACTATTGTTTTACTTCTTTTTTCTTTTAAATAATGTTGCTCCTACACCTGCAAGTGCTAATCCTAACCCTGCAAAGCTTATTGGATTTATTGGTGATCCTGTGTTTGGAAGTTTTCCTGGTTTATTATTACCATTATTTCCGTTGTTTCCACCATTTCCGTTATTTCCGTTATTTCCGTTATTTCCGTTATTTCCGTTGTTTCCGTTGTTTCCGTTATTTCCACCATTTCCGTTGTTTCCACCATCTGGATCTACTGGACCTTCAGTTGAATTTTCAATATAATTTTTCATTGCTGATTCTAATGATTTGTTTGCTTCAAATATTTCTTCTCTTGAAGCTCCATCAATTAGCATATTTTCAACTTTAGTTAATTCAGCTTTTAATGCATCTATAACTTCTTGTGATTTTCCTTCAGTGTTTGCTAATAATTCTTTTGCAGCTACAATATTTGCTTTTGCAATTTCTTTAATAGCTTCTAAACTAAAGTTTTCAGTTACTATTTCATATATTTCTGGTCTTCCCATTCCATCTTCAAATTCAATTGTAATTGATCTTATTTCAGCTGGAGTTTCTATATTAAACGCATTGTATCCTTTTTCTAATCTTCCAAGTTCAATTCTTTCATTTTCAGCAGTTCTTGCAACTACTTTTGCATTTGATATTGTTTGTTCACTTTGGAAAATTTCAACCTTATTTACTAAAGCTCCATCAAATATATTGTAAACTACATTATCACCAGTTTTAACATCTTCTCTTGGTATATAAGAAGTTTGTATATTGCTATCCATTAAATTATTTAATCTATGTTCATCATCTGCTGGCTTAACAGTTGATTGGAATATAACTTCTGCAATTGGATTGTTTACAGATATATCAGAAGTTCTAACCCATGAATCAGTGTAGTTTGTAGCTGTTATTCTTATATATCTAGCATTAAAATCTAAATCATGCATTCTGAATTGATCTGATATTGATCCATTATAGAATTCAGTCCAGTTTTCACCATCTAGTGAGTACTCTACTTTACCTTCACGGATTCTATCTCCACCATAAGTTCTATCTCCAATATATTGGAAGTTTCTAATATTAGTTACTTCACCTAAGTCTACTTTAAAGTAATCTCCTGTTAATAATTGACCTGATGATATAAATGAACTATCTAAATCACCATCAACAACAGCGTTTAAGTCATCATATCCCGCTCTTCCTTTTCTGTTAGTTTCAACAGATTGATTTGCTTTACCTTCTAAAGTAACATCTAAAGCAAAATTCTTTACTTTCTTATCTTCATTTGATACAAATCTTACTTGTTTAACAACTTGAGCTTTATCTAATACAATCGTGTTACCATCATTATTAGTTCCAAGTTCAAACCAATCCATACCATTTATTGTGTATTCTATCTTTCCTTTAGCTTCACTATTAACTTTTACTTCTTTAATGAATCTATAGTCAACTAATTCTACACCTATGCTATCTCCTGCTTTAAATTCAACCTTTTCATTTGACACTGCTGAATTAACTTCTTTTCCATTTACAGAATTCTTAACATACTCAACATTAGCCTCAACAGTTTTATTTACTAAGCTCTTAGTATTTCTATTTACTTGGAATTCTCTAATATAAACTTGATTTTCTCTATCTTCAGTAGCAACGTATCTAATATATCTTGCTGATTCATTTAAGTCTCCAGCAAATACTTCTCTAAATGAATTATTTGAAACTAATGTTTTCCATTCAACTCCATCATTAGAAATTTCTAAATTACCACTCATAACCATGTTATCTTCTGATGTTCTTCCCATTAACATATAAATATTGTTTAGTTCTTCAACCTTACCTAAATCAACTACTATTTCATCTCCAACCTTAACTGTTCCTGATGATCTATATGCAGTATCTACTTTTCCATCGAACATATTTGATACTTCATATGGTGCTTTTCCATTGAACCACTCTTCAAACTTTAATGGTGAAAGGTTTTCTGATACTGAAGCTTCATAGTTATATGATTTTACTTCATCTTTTATTATTGAATTAAAGTACATTTCATCTGTTTTTGAATTTGCTGTTCTTATGAAGTTATCTAAAACTGCATCTGAAATTTGAGCCTTTGATGAATCTAATTCAGCAACCTTTAATGAAAGTTCTGATTTTAAATCCCACCAAGCTTGGCTATCTCCATTAAGCATAGCAACTACCATATTAGCAGCAATTGTTGCAGCATCTGCATACATTGAAAGTTTTTGAACTTGTGGTGCTATTTCTTCTAACATTTCTGGATGTAATCTTGCTAAAACATCTTCTGCTGCTGCTTTAACTACTTCAAAATCAGCTTTTAAAGTTTCTACTTCTACAGCTGGCATTTGATTTTTGTCTACTTTTTCCCAGAATGTATCCATTAAAGCTTTCATTTCTGGAGCATCAGGTCTACCAACATCAACTCTAGTTGAATGGTCTGCTACTACCTTAAAGCTTTCTTTTAGCTCATTTCCTACAATCTTTTCTATAGCATTATCCCAAGCTGTATCTGGGTTATATGCTTCAGTATTCCAAGCATAATCTGCTCCTGTATGAGTAGATATCTTTGATGCTTCTGCAAACTCCATTGGATTTACTATAAATCCTCCAATTTTAGTGTGTAACTCATTCGTTAAGTTGTATATTGGACCTAAAGCCATCTTATTTGGATTGTAGTCATTAACTGGGTAGTTCCACCATAATAACATTTTTCTATCATATATATTATTAACTTTTTCAGCATCTTCAAGTGTTACGTTATCAGTAACTACCATTTCACCTGTCCACATAACTTCGATATCTTTATCTAAGTTTCCAGCAAACTCTTGTGTATATTGCTTAACTTCATTTCCATTAAACATTGAAGCTCCCCAATATTGAGTTGGAACTGTTATTAATGGTTTAACATCACCTTTAGCTTTAACAAATTCCTCGTTAAATCTGTTCATAACTTTAGCTTGTCCTAATCCATCATCTGTGAATATATCATCCCAAAGAATAGAGAAGCTTCTAACTCCCATAGCATATAAAGATTCACATTTTGAAACTAATGCTTGATAGTCATCTTCTGAATTAACATCTATATCCTTACCTGGTGATATAGCAAATACGAAGTCTACTTTATTTTCATGTGCAACATTTATTAATTCTTGCATTCTATCCATTTCTTCTGCTGGATAAGGTTCTCTCCATTGATCTCTATGATATGGATCATCCTTTGGAGCATATATGTACATATTCATTTTATTTTCACCATAGAAATTAAATTGATCTAATCTATCTTGGTGAGTCCATGGGTTACCATAGAATCCTTCTACAACTGCTCTAACATGTTGAGTTGGATAATCTTTTATTGAAACCTCTGGAGCTTGAATAGTTTCTCCATCTATTAATAATTGTTTTAAAGTCATTACTCCATAGAATGTTCCGACTTCATCTTTACCTTCTATAGCTATAGCTGACTTTCCCTCTTCGCCTTTTTTACTTACTAAAACATATCCTTCTTTATTTTCTATTGATTGAACATCTGTGCTTGATAACATCTGATCCATTGCAGGTATATTATCTTCTTGCTCACCTATTATAATAGTTGTATCTGCTTCAGCATATGTTTCATTAACTGATATTCCTAGCTTATTAAGAGCCTCTAATAATTCTCTTTTTGCATCTTGATCTGCTACATCTCCACCAATTAAATTAACTGTTTTAGTTACTACAAATCCATCACCAATTTCTTGTGCATTTTGTGGTGTAGGTGAAACTGTTGGCATACTAACTTTTACCATAGTATTTGCAACTTCTACATTATTAGTTTCAGCAAATGCTGATATTGGCATCATTGTAAATACCATTGAAGCTAATACAAATTTAGCAATTAAACTTTTAACTTTACCTTTTATCATCTTGTTATCCTCCAAATCTTTTTCTACTTTTAAGATGTTGTTGTATATGCAATTATTTAATAGCTTAATTAATTTATGACATAAAAAATAGCTCAAAGAAAATACTAATTTTCTTTGAGCTAATGCCTAAGACTTAACTTAGTTACACGCCTAATTTTAGTTCATTAATTATCCGCTATTAATCTTTGACACCATAATATCATATAATTTTACATCTGTAAACAATATCAAGGAATTTTTTTCATTTAATTTTATAATTTATTTATATTTTTTAATATTTTGTATGTACTAATAAAAAAAATACCTAATAAAAATATTACAACTATTAGGTATTTACACTTCATTTTTAAATTATCTTTTTTGACTTAAAGAACTATTTATTATCATATTTATAAATTCAGTAAAATTTACTCCTCTAGCTTCTGCACTTTGTGGGAATAAACTTGTTGCTGTCATTCCTGGTAAAGTATTTATTTCTAATATATAAGGTATACCATCTTCTGTTATTATCATATCTATTCTTGCATATACAGCACATTTTAATGCCTTATAAGTGCTTAAAGCCATTTTTTCCACTTCTACATGAATTTCTTTAGGTAATTCTACTACAAAATGGTCTGCTCCATTAGCTGAGTATTTTTGTGAATAATCATAGAAGTCTGACTTTGCTTTTATAGCTAATACAGGAAACATTTCTCCTTCAAATACAGGACATGTTATTTCATCACCCTTTATAAATTCTTCTATCATTACTTCACTATCCCATTTTAAACCTTCTACTACAGCGGCTTCTACATCTTCCTTTTTGCTTATCTTAAATGTAGCAACACTTGATCCTCCATTAGTAGGCTTTATAAATACTGGATAACCTATTTTTTCTATTTCATTATAATCTATTTCTTCTACTGATGATACATTTACCCATCTTGCTGTTCTTATATCATGAGCCTTTAATACTCTTTTAGTTAAATCCTTATCCATGCACAATGCACTACTTAATGGACCACATCCTGAGTAAGGTATTTCTAATGTTTGAAGCACAGATTGTACTGTACCATCTTCTCCAAACTTTCCATGTAAAGCTAATAAAGCAAAGTCTAAATCCTTAACCTTATTTATTATATCATCCTTCTTATCTATTACTACTGGAACTACCTCATATTTATTTCTATCTATATGTTCCAATACCGAATTACCACTTTTTAATGAGACTTCTCTTTCTGAAGATATTCCTCCCATTATTACTCCAACTTTCATACTATCTTCCTCCAACTTACCTTTTATTAAAATATAAGCTCTAATATTTTACTTTAAGCTTCTTATAACACTTTCATTTTAATTAGCACTTATCTACTAAATAATACATCTAAGTCTAATCTATCTTATTCTATTATATTAAAAGGAACTTTTTAGTTCCACTACTTTTTTAAAAAAGGTTGCTACTATTTCTTAGTAACAACCTTTTTGATTTGCTTATAATATTTACATTGCTTTGTTAACTTGCATATATCACATTTTGGATTTCTTGCAATGCAGCATCTTCTTCCATGAAATATAATTAAATGATGGGCATCGCTCCACTCTCTTTTAGGTAGTTCCTTTTGAAGCTGCTTTTCAACCTCTAATACATTTTCTGAATCTGCTAATCCTAATCTATTTGAAACTCTAAAGACATGTGTATCAACAGCTATTGATGGAACTCCAAATGCATTTGATAAAACTACATTAGCAGTTTTTCTTCCTGCTCCAGCTAATGATGTTAATTCCTCCATAGTAGCTGGAACTTCTCCATTAAACCTTTCCTTTAATTGATTACACATAATCATTATATTTTTTGCTTTACTTCTATATAAACCTATTTGCTTTATTCTTTGCTCTAATTCTTCAATACTCATAGTTAAAAAAGCATCTACATCAGGATAGTCCTTAAATAAACTTTCTGTTACTTCATTTACTTTTTTATCTGTTGTTTGAGCTGATAAAATAGTTGCTACTAAAAGTTGAAAAGCTGACTGATGGTTTAATTCACATTTTGCATCAGGATATTCTTCCTTTAAAACATCTAATATAACCTTTGTTCTTTGTTTCATAAAATCACCTACTTATATACTCCTCTATATTCCTCTGGAAGTTGATTGGATATAGATTTCATAATGTAATTCATTGTTCTTTCTTCTAATTCTGTCTTACTTTCTCCCTCATTTTTTTGAGGTAAAGTTATAGCTTCTCCAAATCTTACAAATACATCCGCATCATTAAATTTTTCATTGGACATATTACCTGATTCATTTATTGGCAACAGTTTTTCTGTTCCCCACATTGCTATAGGTATAATTGGTGCTTTAGTAAGCCTAGCTATAAGTAAAACCCCTTTTTTTCCTTCTATCATCTTTCCAGTTCTACTTCTCGTTCCCTCAGGAAATAATATTAGATTTTCTCCTGATTTAATTATTTTAACCATATTAGTTAAAGCTTCTTTATCAGCTGTATTTGGCTTTATACAAATATGCCTAACTATTTCTGTTCCTAATCTAGTTACTGGATCATTTGATAGCTTTACACCAGCTACAAATGTTGGATCATACTTTTCTTTTAATATCTTGTCTAATACCAATCCATCAGCATTACTTAAATGATTGCATATAAATATTTTTGCCCCATCCACCTTTTCAATATTCTCCATACCTTTAATATCAAAATTAGCATGCTTGTTTAAAAATCTATTTACAATTTTTTTTGTTACACTTATTAATAATGAATCTGGTAATATATTTATTATACTTACAACAAATGGTGATAGCATAAAAATCCCCCTTAATTTATCCTAATCTATCTATGTATTTTAATTATGTAATATTATATTTTATTACTAGATAATTGTCCATTAATTACATCTTATTGTAGTTATTTAAATACTCAGAATCAAACTTTATATTAGTAGTATCATCGCCCCTACATTTCTTTCTTAATAATGTGTTTCTCTTAAGTACATTTTTTCCTCTCCATCCACATGAAGTTTTCTTTAATGTTTCCTTAAAATCCTTATTATTGATATTAAGTACAAATTCATCAATATCTTTATTCATAATATCTAATGGCTTAAACTCTTCTATATTAGAAAATTCGACTCCTTCATTATATGGACATTTATTTTGACAACTATCGCAACCAAAAACTCTTCCATTTAAAAGCTTTATATTCTTAACATCTAAATCTTTTTTTTGTGTAAAATATGATACACATATATTACTATTTCTTTTAAAAGAATTAATTGCTTTGCTAGGACACTCAGTATAGCATATACTGCAATCTTTACACTCTTTATATTTATTTATTTCATTAAAACTTCTTATATCATTACATTCAATATCTAAATCAGTAATTATTTCACCTAAAAAAACATATGAACCATATTTTTTAGTGATTACCATATTATTCTTTCCTATAAAACCTATACCTGATAAATATGCTATATATCTTTCAGGTAATGAATTGCTATCTACTAGTGAAATTGCATTTCCACCTAAACTCTCTATATATTCACATATATTATTTAAATATTTTTTTACTACTGTATGATAATCATTTCCCCTAGTATATATAGAAAATCCATTATCTATATACTCCATATTATGAAAATATGGAAAAGCTATTGAAATAATAACTTTTCCATTTTCCATATATAAATTAGGATTTATTTTTTTCTCTATATCACATTCTTCAAACTCATTTTCAATTCCTAATTCTTTTCTTTCTTTATAAAAATTCTCTAATTCAGTAAATCTCCTACACTTTATAAATCCAACTGTATCTAACCCTATTGATTTGCAATAGTCATTTATTTTTTCTCTTATATTCATCATTACCTCTATATAGTCATTTCATTATATATGGTTCTTAAATTCCCATTACTATCCACTATTTCTATTATATCACATAGTTCTTTTATTATATTTTTACCTGCACATCCTACTGCTGTTGCTCCTGCTGGTACATCTTTTAAAACAACTGTATTTGCTCCAACCTTAGAATTTTCACCTAATGTTATAGGTCCTAATATTTTAGATCCTGCTCCAATAATTGCGCCATCTTTTACAGTTGGATGTCTCTTTCCTTTATCTTTTCCTGTTCCACCTAATGTAACTCCATGATAAAGTGTTACATTATCTCCAATTTCAGCAGTTTCTCCAATTACAACTCCCATACCATGATCTATAAACAATCCTTTTCCAATTGTAGCTCCTGGATGTATTTCTATACCAGTCATAAATCTTGCTATTTGAGATATTAACCTTGCAATAAAAAATCTTTTGTGCCTATAAAAGTAATGTGATACTCTATGAGCTATCATTACATGAATAGTAGGGTATAAAAGAAATACTTCTATCTTACTTCTAGCTGCTGGATCATTTTTCATTATATTTTCAATATCATAGTTTAATCTACTAAACATAGGTTTCTTACTCCTTTTCATTAGATATAAAATCAAACTTAATCATATATCCCCATTGATATATATTTTTCTCCACCATCAGGTGCTACCGCTAAAACTTTTTTTCCTTTTCCTAGAGCCTTAGCTACATCTATAGCTGCTGCAATTGCTGCTCCTGCTGATATTCCAACTAATATCCCTTCCTTTTGTGCAAATTCCTTTGCAACTTGGAAAGCTCTTTCATCAGTTATTGATAATATTTCATCTACTGAATCAGCACTATATATTCCAGGAATAAATCCTGCTCCAATTCCTTGAATTTTATGTGGCCCTGGTTTTCCACCTGATAATACAGGTGATTTAGAAGGCTCTACAGCAATAACTCTTAATCCTTCTATTTTTTCCTTTAACTTTTTACCTACTCCAGAAATAGTTCCTCCTGTGCCTACTCCTGCAACAAAAACATCTAAATCAGGTATGTCCTTTACTATTTCTTCTGCAGTAGAGTAATAATGTTTTTCTGGATTTGCTCCATTTTCAAATTGCTGTGGAAGGAAATAACCTCTTTCAGTTACTAATTCACTAGCTTTTTCAATTGCTCCCTTCATTCCTTTAGACCCCTCTGTTAAGATTAGCTCTGCTCCATATGCCTTTATTAAATCTCTTCTTTCTTTGCTCATAGTTTCAGGCATTATTATAACAACGTTATATCCTTTTAATTTACCTATCATTGCAAGTGCAATTCCGGTATTTCCACTAGTAGGCTCTACTATAGTATCTCCAACTTTTAGCTTACCTTCTTTTTCTGCTCTTTCTATCATTCCTAACGCTGCTCTATCTTTAACGCTTCCACCTGGATTAAATTTTTCAAGTTTTACATAAACTTCTGCCATGTTTTCATTTATTAAATTATTGACTTTTAATATAGGTGTATTACCTATTAATTCTAAAACTCCATTTACTATCATAAAAATTCCTCCCTTTATCTATTAACTATACTTTATTAAACCTGAGTATTTATTTTATTATTCTATTTATTATTTGTGCACAAAATACTAAAAAAATATAAATAAAAAAACTCCATCTCTATACTATATAGAGACGAAGTTACTTCGCGGTTCCACTCTAATTGATTATAAAAATAATCCAACTCATTTCAGATACACTTATATCTTATCACTATAACGGGTGAACCCGAAAAACCTTACTACTATTTCAGGCATTAACTCCAAAGGGCACTTCATATAAATTATCGGTGAAAAGCTCTCAGCCCACTTTTCTCTCTGTAACCATCCTCTATATTACTTTCCTTTTTCACAGTTTTTAATTCTGAGTATTTTAATATGCTTTATAATTTAATTATATGCTGAGCTATCTAAAAGTCAACCACTTTTAAATAATTATTTTATTTTTTTCTTCCACATAGGATATAATATTTCATCTATTAAATCATGAGTATTTACAGCTCCTATTAGCTTTTCATGCTCATCTATAACAGGTATTGAAAGTAAGTCATACTTTGATGCTAATTCAACAGCCTCATCAATTTGAACATCATGTCTAATTACTCTAATATCATCTTCCATAATATCCTTAACTTTAACTTCTGACTTATTTAATATTAAATCCATTAGTTTTAGTGCACCTAAAACTCTATCTTCCTCATCCGTAATATATATTACATAAAGCTCTTCTTCTTCATACTCTTCCATTTCTCTTAATATTTCTATAATTTCTCCAACTGTTATATCCATATTAAAGGAAATAAAGTCTTTACTCATAATACTTCCTATAGTTTCATCTTCATATTGTAATAATTCCTTAACCTCTTCAGCATCTTCTCTTTCTAGGTTAATAAGAATTTTTTCTCTTTCTTCATCATCTAATTCATCAAGTAAATCTGCAATTTCATCAGTAGGCATATTTTCTAAAAGCTCTGCTGCCTTACTTTCACTTAATTCCTTAATTATACTTCCTTTATATTCTGGTTCAATTTCTTCTAATGTATCAGCTGCTAAATCCTCATCTAAAGATTCGAAAATTTGCTTTCTTGAGCTAGCATCTAAATCCTCTAATATATCTGCTAAGTCAGCTGGATGTAATGTTGATAGTTTTTTATATGGAACAGCTATTTGAAGATTATTATTAACCATTTCTAGTGATTCAACATCATCCCACATTAAAACTTTATCTTCAAAATCCTTGTTCATAACCTTATAAATAAGCTTTCCTATCTTTTGACAATTCAACCTTCTAAACCTTGCTGATGCACCTGTTTCAACTGCTACAACTCTATATTCACCTGCAATTTCTGCAATTCTTAAATCATCAACTCTAACAACTTGCTTTCCATTTATATCTACTATCTTCTTGTCTAATAAGTTTTCTGATAAAAGGTATGAATAAGTTCTTGGAAGTATTTCCTTACTTCCTCTTGTCATTATTTTTACTTTATTATCATTTTGATAGAAATATATACTTCTAAATTCATAGTGGAATGTATGACCATCTCTTCTTACCTTATAACCAATTATTCTAGGATAACCATCTTCTGTAGTTACATAGACATCCCTTAACTCTCCTAAAACATCATCAAACTCATCATACATTTTCTTCCCTAATATATTAGTATATAAAAATACTGATAATTTTTTCATAAAGCTTCCTCCTTAATTTTAGAGGAAACCTTATTTTATATAATATATAAAGCTCTAAAGTCAAAACATAGACTTTCAATGTCTCCTCTAAAATTCCCATTATTTAATTTTAACAACCTACTACTCTGAGGGACACCCTCCATCTAAATTCACCCCTTGTGGCTCAAATTTTTATAAAATAATATTTATTCACAATTCCTTAATATTATATTATATTAAACATCTTATAAAAGGCAATACATTTTTCCATACATAAAGCCCAAAATAAAAAGGACTTATTAAAGTAAGCCCTTTTTTACTTGAAGGTCATTAACGCTTTGAAAGTTACTAGCAATATTGCAATATCTCCTATAATAGGATATGGAAATAATTTAACCCCACCTAAGTGTAATATAAATTCTACAATACATAATATTAAGCTTAATAATATATATCTCATTCCAGCTTTATTATTATAGGGTTTATCTATAAATAATAAAGTTACTACTGCTAATGAAGCTAGTAAAATTAGATAAATTAAAATTGGTGTTATAGTGCCATCTAAAGCTACTATAAATCCAAAAATGTTATTTATATAGATACTTAATTTACATGTAAATATTAGTGCTATGTATCCTACTAGTAATAATCCTAAGAATATAAAATTCATGTCAAACTTTAATTTTTCATCCCTTAAAAATATAAATAATGATACTAATACTAATAAGGGTATACTATAATAATTTAAAAAGACAAAGGCTCTTAATAAATATATAACACTTTGCTTTTCAATTATTACTCCTAATACTAGTACTAAATATCTTAATATTAGTGGTAATAAAGCTAAACTTAAAAGTGTTTTTATCTTTTTGGGAGCTACCTTATTATTTTTTTTAATTAAATATAGTGAAAAAATAATTATAAATAATAATAAACATAAGTAGATGAAACTTATCACTTTACGTTCCTATCCTTTCATAGTGCTATTACTTATAATTATTATTCTAACTGCTTTTTTATTCTCAATTTTTACTTTAATCCAAGAATTTTCAAGCCACCCTTTATACATTTTATATTAAGTGGAAAATCTGGTCCTCTTTCACCATCAATATCTGTAACAATATCTTCTGTACATTCAACATATAAGTTATCAGTTTTAAAATATATAACATTATCTGAATCTAAATGTTCTCCCTTTAAAACCTTAACAAACAGAGGTATTAACTCTCTTATTTGGACAGCCTTAAATATTATTACATCTAGTAAGCCATCACTTGCTTCCGCTCTAGTTGCTAATTTAAAGCTTCCTGCTGTTTGCCCATTAAATACAAGCATAAAGTACATTTGCCCATCAAAATCGCATTCATTTGAATGGATCTTTATATTTAACCTTCTAAAGTTAGGTAATTCTTCTATTCCCTTTAAATAATAAGCTAACTTTCCTATTGTGTTTTTTAAGTTTACATCAGTCTTTTGTGAAACATCAGTAAATAACCCAGTACTTGCTACATTAACAAAATACTTTTCATTTATACTACCTAAATCAACAGTTGTTACATCTGATGCTAATATTCTTTTACATGCCTTAGTTACATCACTAGGCATACCTAAAAATTTCCCAAAATCATTTGCAGTTCCTACTGGAATAATTCCTATTGGCACTGAAACCCCTGATTTAGCCATAGCATTAACCACAGTATCAATTGTTCCATCACCACCTGCTATTAACACATAATGATAATTTCCATCTTTAAAATCTTCAAATGCTTCAATAACACTTTTTTCTCTTTCTATTCTATAAGGAACTATAGTATAGCCTGCTTCTTGATGTATCTTTATTACTTTATCTAGTTGTTCTAATATAGTATTTTCTCCCGAATATGGGTTATAAATAAATTTTACCTTTTTCACAGTACCCCTCCTTATGTAATTGATTGAATTATAGCACTTATACCAATTACTGTCGAGTTTGCTTATATTTATATTTATAAAATTAACCTTAATGTAACAAACTAACCTTGTATAATATACTACTATTTATAAGTTAATAATATCAATAAATCTTACTTTAAATTCTTAAATTTCTTTTAATAAGCATATATATATTATTAAATCCCTTAAATAAATAATATTTTTATGCTATAATGACTACTTGAAAATAAAAAATTACTTAAACTTTAATGGTTTAATCCAGGAGTGATTATATGAAAAAAAGTTTTATTCCGAATTTATTTACATTTATTAATTTATCGTGCGGTATTATCTCTATTTTATGTACATTTGAAAAGAATTATTTATTAGCTTCATTATTTATAATTATAGCAGGTCTTGTAGATAGATATGATGGACGAATTGCTCGTTTCCTAAATGTCTCAAGCGATTTAGGAAAAGAATTAGACTCTCTTGCGGATTTAGTGTCCTTTGGAGTTGCTCCAGCAATATTATCATTTTTAGTTTATAATCTTAAAGAAATTGGACCAGGTAGTATTATAGGATTATCTGTATTGTTACTATTCCCTATATGCGGTTCATACAGACTTGCTAGATATAATGCTACAAACTTTGATGGAAGCTTTAGAGGCGTTCCTATTACAATTACAGGAAGCTTTATTGCACTATTTGTGTTGCTAACGTTAAACTTTTCTGTAAATCCTTGGATTCCTATAGCATTATTGCTTATAGGGGCTTATCTAATGGTTAGTACATTTGAATTGAAAAAATTCTAAAAAAATCCATTTGCTTACGCAAATGGATTTTTTTATTCTTCATCTTCATCTTCTCTTTGTTGAGAATTATTGAAATCTAACTCGTAATCTATTTCTGTTAAAATAACATCTTTGTGTGTTTGTGCTTGAACATACTTATTCATTATTTCACAATATCTTATATAACAGCCATTACAATCATCTATACTTTTTATTAAATCATCTATTATATCCCCCAGTTTTTCTGCCCTTTCTATTGCTTCTTTTACATCACTTTTCTTTGCTAAGGATATATTAAACAATTCACTTGCTCCCCCAATTAAAAGCCTATATGAATTTACCATGCTTGCTAAAAGAGAGCTTTGATTTGTTAGATCCTTGTAATGCTTATCTATTAACTCTCTATACGCCATAAAAATCTCTCTTTACAAATTATTTTGATATATCATTTATATATTCATCATCAATACTACCTAACTGATTCCCCATATATTCAAAGTTATTTTCTACAGCTTTTATACCTATTTCTATTTCTTTTTTATTTGCTAAATTACAATTTACTTCCTTTATATGCTTCATAACAAGCTCTTTAAAGTGTTTAATATGCCAATCTAATATTTTTTGTATCTCATCCTCTGATATTCCTAAGCATGCTATTTTATCTCTATGTTTATTAAATATCTTTATAAATTTGTTTTCATGCATATCTATTAAACCTTGTATTTCTACTGGTGTTAATACATGTTTAAATTCATCAAATATCTTACTATGCATATTATAATTTTTTTTGAATTTACTTAAGTGAAGTTCCCTCAATGTATTTTTTTGTGTTTCTGATAGCTTTAAACAATCTAATTTTTTAAAATGCATATTTATTATTCCAGTGGCTTTTTCTATATGATAATTTAACTTTTCCTCAGAAGACATTTCACTTATATCTTTCTTTTTTATTATCATTTTATTTTCGGGAGCTTTATTCCCCATATTATTTGCTTTATCACCCATATCCATTAATTTCTTTCTTGAATCACTAGGTTCTAAATCTATAACTCTCTTTTGTGTATCATACTCCATATTATTATTTTCTAAATTTAACTCAAATTTATCAGTAAATAATACTGGTACAAAAAAATCCTTTGGTATTGATATAAACATAAATTCATCCTCCTAGTTATTTGTAATATCACACTCTGGCTTAAAATATGCTCTTGGATATTTGCATAGAGGACAAATTAAAGGTGCCTCTTCTCCTTCGTGAATGTATCCACAATTCATACAAACCCATTTAGATTCCTTTGGTCCCTTAAACATAGTTCCATCTTCAATCTTATCATATAATTTTTTATATCTTTCTGCATGACTTTCTTCTACCTCAATTACTTCCTTAAAGAAATCTGCTATTTCTATAAATCCCTCTTCTCTTGCTTCTTTTTCAAACTTCTTGTATATGTTTGTATATTCTTCTGTTTCGCCTAATATACAATCCATTAAATTGTCCTTAGTGGAATTATTAAGCTTTAAATACTTTGAAAAAGCTTCTCTTGCATGAGCTAATTCATTATGTGCAGTTAAATCAAATATTTCTCCAACCCATCTATAGCCTTCTTCTCTAGCCCTTTCTGCAAATATAGTATATTTTGTATTTGCTCTAGACTCTCCTGCAAACGTTCTATAAAGATTTTTTTCAGTTTTACTTCCTTTTAACTCCATCTTATTCTCCTTATTAAAAAGTTCTCATAAGATTAGCTTATTCTTACATTCTTTTAAGTGTTACACTTATAAATTAAACTTAATATTCTTTATAAAAAAGTAGTAGGAATTTTTTCCTACTACTTAAATAATTAATATTTAGAATTTAATTCACAAAGATTTTTCTATCTTCATCACAAATTATCTCAATATCTCTTCCATCCTTAGTTTTTGTTTGAAGTATTACTTTATGTCCCCATAAATCTTGAACATATTTTAATGTTTCCTTTGCATAGGAAACCTCTAGCTCTCTTCCATCAAAGAAATGTTCTAAAGTTAACGAATAGTCTCTTTTATTTAAATTAACTACTCTTATATATGGTATAGATCCTACACCACATCCTGATGCTAAGCTATCTCTTATAGTCTCCCATCCTATTTCATCGGATACCTCATCTACTACAAATTCAAAACTACGTTTTGCATATTGGAATAAATTCAATTCTTCACAAAGCTCTCTAGTTAAATACTTTCTTAAGAATGAATTATCCCTTTCTAATAATCTTACTTCAAACATCTTTTCTCTTCCATATCTTCTTTCTATATCTTCAAATACTTTAAAGCCTACATAATATGGATTAAGACCTCCTATCATAGGGGCTATTACATCGTTATGCCTTTTAATAAATTCAAAATGAAGTCCTTCTGGTAAATTTAATTCTTTTAATATTGTATAATGCCAATAACTTGCCCAACCTTCATTCATTATCTTTGTTTCTATTTGCGGTATAAAATATTGGCTTTCCCTTTTAACAATTTTTAAGACTGTTTTTTCCCACTCTTCTAAATTGCTGTATTTCATAATAAACCCTATCACATCATCACAAGGCTCTAAAGGTATTTTATTTATTTCTGGCATTTCAATTTCATCATTTGATTCTAAAATTCCCCTATTTTCCTTTTTGCTATAATAATCCTTTAATACACTTTCTCTCATTTCTTCTTGACTTAATTCCTTTACTCCAACTACTCTTGGAATTTGGAATCTTATCGCATGAGCAGCATCGATTATCTTTTCTACTCTTTCATAACCTATACTTGGATCATTTATATATCCTCGTACTATTTCAGCATCAAGCTTAAACATTTCTAAAGTAGTTTTTGCGTTAGTTCCCTCTGTAAATAACCTATTATTTGCAAAGAAATCATTATGACCGTATACATGAGCCATAGTTAATATTTGAAGTAATAGAGTATTTTCTCTCATTAAATATGCTAAACAAGGATTAGAGTTTATTACCATTTCATATGGCAAACCAGTCATATTTAAAGAATATAATGTTTTATTTTTATCATATGCCTTACCATAACTCCAATGTGGATATTTTGATGGCATACCCACATAAGCTTCATATCCTAACATTTCATTAAATCCAATGATTTCAAACTCTTGAGGGTAAAAGTTTAAGCCTACTTCTTTAGCCTTATTTTCAATAATCTCATTCCAACCTTCTAAATCATTAAGATTATATTTCATACTTTACTCCTCCTTTAATTCCTTGCTAAGCATTATCTTTAATGCATCCCATAAATCTTTCTTTTCTTTAACAATTACTGAAGCAAAGTTCTTACATGCAATTTCTTTATTAAATCTGTAATACATAGTTGTTGAATACGTTGAAGGTAATAACTCTGCATATCCAAACATATTGCTTATTTCACAAAGCTCTTTAACTGCAGCCATTGCTTTTTCATTATCCTCACTCCAGTTATCTCCATCACTAGCGTAAATCGGATATATATTCCACATTTCTGGTGAATACTGTTCCTTTATTAAATCTAAGGCAACATTTAATCCACTTGAAATATAAGTTCCACCTGACTCTGCTTTATGGAAAAACTCATATTCATTTACCCTTTTAGCAACTGTAGTATGAGATATAAACTCAAAGGCTATATTATTATATTTTCTTCTAATGAACCTTGATAAAACAAAGAAAAATGAACGAGCTAAATATTTTTTAGTTGTATCCATGGAACCTGATACGTCCATAATAAATATCATAACTGCATTACTATCCTTTTTAGGTTTCTTTTTAACTCTATAATATCTAAGATCATCTTCTCTAAAAGGAAATCTTTCTAATTCAGTATCAATGCCAGCTTCTCTTAATGCTCTCTTTTTACCTTGTTTTCTAGCCATCTTTGATACAACAGTTTTCTTTTTAGCTAGCCTTGGATTTATACCATGTCTTTGATATCCTCTTTTCCTACCTGCACTTTCTGTAATAATTTCAGAGTATTTTTTCTTATCTAAATTTGGCAAGTCAAGATCCTCTATAATATAATCCATTAGCTCTTCTAAAGTTATTTCTGTATCATATACATCATCACCTTGAGAATTTCCAGCGCCTTTTCCACCCTTTTTTCCATTAGCACTTCCATCCCCAATTTTATCTCCTCTTTTTTCTTCACCAGTTCCAGTGGCTACTCCTTTGTTATTTTTCCCATAAATAAACTGATATTCTTTAATTCCTCTAATAGGAATCTTAAACTTCTTATTTTTACTTTCACCTATAATACTTTCTTCTGATAGAATATCTCCTAGGTTTTCTTTTATTGATTTTTCAACTAACTGCCTATGCCTTCTTCTATCTTCAATTGATCTATCATGCTCGATTGGATTGTCTGCATTATCTCTAAAGATTGCCATACCTCATCAATCCTTCCATAAATTGTTGGCTGCATACTTAAGAGTTACATCACAACAATGTAGACAGTATCCATTCTTTTGCATTTCTTCAACCATAGTATTATATTTTTCAGTTTGTTCTTCGTTTCTAACTCTAGACTTAGTTATAATTCTAGATAAATCTTTAACTGAAGCCATAAGTTTCTTTTCTATAGCTTCTTTTAATGGCTCATAAGAAGTGTAATCTATTTGACTACCATTTCTAACTAAGTAGAACATATATGATGTTACATCAGCTCTAAATCCTTTAGATGATGCTTCTGAAACTCCTATTTGTTCTTCTATACTTCTCATGAATTCTTCATCTGGATTTAACTCTTCCCCAGTTGAACCATCTTTAATCTTACTCTTATTAACAAATGCTTCTGCATTATCAATATAATTATTAAATAAACTTTCAGCTTGCTCTCTAAATGAATGGATAAATGCCTTTGTAATTTCTTTTTCAAGAATCTTATTATATTCTTTTCTTATTGTATCTTGGATAAATCCTAAATACTTCTTCTTATCCTCTGCTGCAGTATCCATTTCCTTTATTGATTTAATTATACTTTCCATTATGCTTAATGGATTTATACAATCATGCTCTGAGTTTGAAAGAGCATTATCTATTGCTTTAACAATAAATCTTGTACTAATTCCCTTCATTCCTTCATATGGACCTGCTTCTTCTCTTAGTTCCATAATGTCCATTCTCTTAGTTGTTCCCTTTTCTACGATTTCTTCACCATTATAGATCTTAAGCTTTGTAATAGGATCTATTTTTGCTGATGGAGTTAATCTTGAAAGTATTGCAAACATAGCTGCTATTTCAATTGTATGAGGAGCTATATGTGCTTTAAAGTTACTCTTATTTAATATTTTTTCATATATCTTTACTTCTTCATCAAGCTCTAAGCAATAAGGAACTTCTACCTTTACAATTCTATCTAAGATAGCTTCATTAGTATGATCTGATTTAAACTTATTCCACTCAGCTTCATTTGAGTGAGCTATAATTAAACCATCAAAATAAATCATTGATCCCTTACCTGGAGATGGAACAGACTTTTCTTGAGTTGCAGTTATTATAGTATGAAGATATTCAACATCATTTTTAAATACTTCTATAAACTCAACCATTCCTCTGTTACCTACGTTAAATGCACCATTTAATGAGAATATTCTTGGATCATCCTCTGGGTACATATCCATTTTGGAAATATCAATAGAACCTGTTAATATTGAAGTATCTTGATTATTAGGATCTACTGGTGGTACTACCCCAATACCTTTTCTTGATCTTATTGAGAATCCTTTTCTTACTACTGGGAAGTTTTCATATTCACCATTAAATTCATTTAATAATCTATATTTACAAACTGGGCATAAATCCCCTTCTATTTGTACTCCTAGTAATTTTTCAAATTCTGGTCTTAAGTGTCTTGGTATTAAATGAAGTGGCTCTTCATGCATAGGACATCCTTCTAATGCATAAATTGGCTCACATTCAACTAATGCTTTCTTAACAGCTTCTACTAATGAAGATTTACCTGCTCCAACTGGCCCAACTAAATATAGTACTTGTCTTGCTTCTTCCCCCTTCATTGATGCAGAATGTAAGTAATTCACTAATTTCATAACAACCTTGTCAATTCCAAAGAAGTCATCCTTAAAAAAACCGTATTTTCTTATTACATCATTTCCATATATTTTTTTAACTCTAGGGTTTTCTTCACCCTTTATAACTTCTAAACCCTTACTAACTACCATATCATAGATACGCTTGTGAGAAAGCTTGGCTATATCTGGGTTTTCCTTTAAAATCTCTAAATAATCAATAAATGTTCCTTTAAACTTTTCGTTGTTACTGCTTTCCCTATCATTTTGTATAAATTCTTTGAAGTTCATATAGCACTCCCCCCTTTTTACTTAAATATATTCACTTATATTAGATATATATGACAAAATAATTTAATTTTAAAATTACTTTTTGTTGTTACTTTTTTATATTAACGTAATATTAAAAATTTTCTTATTTAACTATTTAGTAATATACTGTAAAATAAGGTTATATAAAGCATAATTTAAATAACCTGGAGGATTACATATGATAAATCTAAAAAATAAAAAAGCACTAAGTATTGTATTTATAGCTATTGTTATTATAATAGGATTCACTACATTTAATTTCTATAAAAACAATTCTAAAGATAAACCTATGGATACAACGTCCTTAAAATTTGAAAATGAAAATAGAAGCTTTAAATCTATTGAACCTAAAACACCTGCTGAAGAAGTAGTTGTTGAAGCATTAAAATTAGAAATATCTGATGAATATGAAAAATATATAACATTATTCACTGAAAGCGATAAGCATAACTCCTATGCTAGCTTATTTGCAAATAATAAGTTAAATGGCTGCTTTACTGAAAGCATATCTATAGACAAGCTTTCTACATTAGAAGAAGAGGATTATACTAATTCTGAAAATAAAGAAACATATTATGCTAAGCTTGATTTATTACATGAATATGGAGCTTATTCTACTGAAGTTGTTAAAGTTACTTATACAAATAAATTAAGTGAAAGAGCAGAAAGCCTTGATCAATTTGGTAGTGGAAAATGGACTAGATACTATGTATTAGTTAAGGAAACTAAAGATTCTGATTTTAAAATATTTGATGTATATGGATTTTAAATAGAAAAATAGCTCTTTGAAATACTCAAAGAGCTATTTTTTTATTTATTATAGAAAGTATTTCTACTCCATATTTATCTACCTTCTTTTCTCCAACACCTCTTATACTTAAAAGCTCTTCAATGCTTTTAGGCTTTTTATTTGATAATTCTATAAGTGTTGAATCTGAGAAAATTATATAAGGCTTTATATTTTCCCTAAAGGCCCTTTCCTTTCTCCATGTCTTTAAAATAGTAAATAAATTCTTGTCTTCAATTTTTTCTTCATTATCTTGAATTAATTTACACATTACTTTTTCTTTAGACTTTAAAATATTTATTGATTTTTGGTTTATTTTAAGCATAGAGTATGTACCTTCTTTTAAATTTACATATCCTAAATCTATTAATGTTTTTATTAAATCTCTAATAAACTTGCTATTGTAATCTTTCATTATTCCATAAGTAGATAAAGAATCTAATTTATATTGAATAATCTTAGGACCCTTTATTCCCCTTAATACATCTACTAATACTGAAATTCCAAATTGCTCTCTAGTTCTATATACACAAGATAAAATCATTTGAGCCTCTATAGTAAAATCTCTAAGCTCATCATTATTTAAACAATTGCTACAATTACTACAATAGTCTCTAACATTTTTATCTCCGAAGTAGTTTAGAATAAAGCTTCTATAGCATTCACTGGTTTCACAAAAATCAACCATAAATTGTAGCTTTCTAATATCTAACTCTTTTCTATCTATACCCGATGTAGTATATATTAAATATTCTAAGGTTCGTATATCCCCTCTATTATAAAGCAAATCACATTCTGTTTTCTCTCCATCTCTACCGCCTCTACCTATTTCTTGATAGTAATTTTCTATATTTTTAGGTAGTGTAAAGTGAATTATATATCTTACATTTGATTTATCTATTCCCATACCAAATGCATTAGTTGCTATCATTACAGGAATGCTGTCATTTAAAAATTCTTCTTGATAATACTTCTTTTCTTCATCCCTTAATCCACCATGATATTTAGCAACATTAAAATCTCTTTCCTTTAAATAATAAAATAATGCATCAACTTCTTTTCGTGTTGCACAATAAACTATACCTGATTTATCTTCTCTATCTCTAATAAAATCTTTTACAAATTCAGCCTTATCCTCTTCCTTATGTATTGATATAGCTAAATTTTCTCTATCAAAGCTACCTAAGTAAATATAAGGGTTTTCTAAATTTAATAGCTTTAAAACATCTTTTCGTACTTCTTCTGTTGCTGTAGCTGTAAAAGCAGTAACTACAGGTCTATACTCTAAGCTTTCTATAAATGGAGATATATTTCTATAGCTTTTTCTAAAGTCATGTCCCCACATAGAAACACAATGAGCCTCATCAACTGCAACTTGGCTTATATGTAATTTTCTTAGCATCTTATTAAAATATTCACTTTCTAGCCTTTCAGGAGCTATATATAAAAGCTTTACTTCTTTTTTGTAGCATCGTCTTAATATTTCTTTTATTTCATCCATGGATTGTGTACTATTTATATATTCTGCTTTAATTCCAACATCATTAACACTATCTACTTGATCCTTCATTAAAGATATAAGTGGAGATATTACTAATGTTAATCCATTAAATATTAATGATGGAATTTGATAACAAATTGACTTTCCTCCTCCTGTTGGCATTATACAAAATGAATCTCTTCCTCTTGTTATGTTTGATATAATATCGTATTGGCCTTGTCTAAATGAACTATAACCAAAATATTTCTTTAATATTTCTAATGGATTTATCATAACTCATCCCCTCCCTTTTTTATACTAAATAAAACAATATACCTTTGAATTCTATCCTATTTTTAGTAAATTATATCATAAAAAGAAAGCTAGAAAATAAATTCTAGCTTTCTTTTTATGATATAATTTGAATTCTTAATATATGATGTATAATTTTTTTATTCTCTAACAAAGTCATATATAACATAGCTTATTTGTTTTATTTTTTCTTCATTTATCAAACATATTTCATCTAAAAGATATTTTTTTAATGTAGCTAACCCTTCTCCACTTGCCTTTCTTTTTAAAGCTAATTCCTCAGCTACTCCAAAAGTCATAACAGCTACTAAAATAGCTTTAAATCTCTCACTTCTATCTTTAGTTGATGAAATACCTACACTAATTAATCCAGTTAGTATGCAATTAATACTATATATTTTTGAAAATATTTCTTCTCCATTTAATACAAAAAACTCACTAAATCCATCCGTTATATAACTTTCTTCACCTGTTACTACTAAAATACTTTTGTAATTTTTAGATATACTCCTAAGTTCTTTCCTAACAGTAGTATCTTGCTTTAAAATTACTCTTTTAAATTTATCATCTTCATTGATTATTCTACTATTTCCTAACCTCTTTATCTCTGATAGCTCGCCTTTTAAAACATCTATCTTATATCTGGTTAAAAATTTTATAGCAACATTTCGCCTAAAAATAGACCTATCAATTCCAACTACATCTAATATAACTGGAATCCTATATCTTTCTGCTATCTTTAATGATTTTTCCATAGCCTCTACTCTATTGCCATCTAAACTTCCTAAGTCTAATAGTAATCCATTACTTTTAGAAGTAATTTCTGAAACTTCTTCGCTGCTATGAGTAATTAATGCTTTTCCGTTATAACACATAATAGATTGTGCTAAATCATCCATAGTAACCAAATTAGAAATACAATGTATAAGAGGTTCTTTTTGCTTTTGTAAGTTTAAAATATTGGCTAAATCCTCTATACTTATTTGCATATTTTTTCCTCTCTTAACTAAGAGTAAATATTTAGTTTATTCCATTGTATTCTAATATGTCTATTTTTGTTAAAACTTTATATATTTTATCTTATATTTAATTATCGCCAAAAACTTTTTTCTTTAATTCTAATCCTGCTTTTGTAACAGCTACTCCACCAAGTGCTGTTTCTCTTAAAGCTGCTGGTAAACTTCTACCAACCTTGTACATTGCTGATACAGTATCATCAAATGGTATTTTAGATTCAACTCCAGCCATTACTAAATCTACTGTGCATAATGCACTCATAACTCCTGCTGCGTTTCTTTTAGCACATGGTATTTCCACTAATCCTGCAACAGGATCACAAACTAATCCAAGTATATTTTTAAATACTATTGCTGCAGCATCTAGTGACATTTTAGGAGTTCCACCCATCATTTCAACTATCGCCGCTGATGCCATTGCTGATGCTGAGCCACATTCAGCTTGACAACCACCTTCTGCACCTGCAAAAGTTGCATTTCTTCCTATTATCATTCCAACAGCTGCTGATGCAAATAATGCATCCATTAATGCTTTGTCATCTTTTTTAAGTTTATGTCCAGCTGCAAGCAATGCTGCTGGTAAAATCCCACATGATCCTGCTGTAGGACATGCAACTATTTTTCCCATTGATGCATTAACTTCTGAAGATGAAAGTGCCATTGCCATTGCCATAACTAAAGTATCTCCAGTTAATGTATCTCCTTTTTCTAAATATTGTTGAACCTTATATGCATCTCCACCTATAAGACCACTTACTGAATATACTTCTTTTTCACGACCTTCTGAAGATCCACTTTTCATAACATCAAGAGTTTTTTGCATTTTTTCATAAACCTCTTCTCTTGACATTTCCTTATCTTCCATTTCTCTTCTTATAGCATATTCGCTTAATGATATTGAATTTTTTTCACATATATGTAATAACTCTTCACCTGATTTTGCTATGTCTAACATTTTATTCACCATCCTCAATAGGATTTATAATTGTAACTTTATTAATCCCATCTACTTCCTCTATCTTTTTAATCATTTCTTCTGGAATTTTACTATCTACTTCAAATGTCATAGTAGCATCTTTTCCTTTTTGACTTCTCACTAAGTTCATAAATGCTATATTTATATGGTAATCATATAAAATTCCTGTTACCTTTGCTACAGTTCCTGGTATATCTTGATGACAAGTAACTATAGTTGCATAAGCTCCAGTAAATTGAACCTTATTACCGTTTATTTCAACTACTTCAATATTCCCTCCACCTATAGATGATCCTATAAGTTCACATTCTTTTCCATTAACACATTTAATTAAAAACTTAACTGTATTTGGATGATAATCTCCTAAATCTGTTTCTTTAAATATTATATCTAATCCTTTATCCTTAGCTATTTGCAGTGAATCTCTTAATCTTCCATCTGAAGGATCCATTCCTAATATTCCTGCTACTAAAGCTCTGTCTGTTCCATGACCTTTATATGTTTTTGCAAAAGAACCATGTAATAAAAATTCTACTTTTTTTATCTCATCCCCAGCTATTGCCTTTGCAATCTTACCTAACCTTGCTGCACCAGCAGTATGAGATGATGATGGTCCTACCATAATAGGTCCAAGGATATCAAATACACCAATATTACTCATATAAGCTTTCTCCTTTTTGTCTTTTTGTTATTATATTATCACATTCATTTAGACTAACATATACTTTTATATCATTTATAAAACAATAATATAAAGAGATAGGAACATCCTATCTCTTTATTATTTGCAATATATTTAATTTTAATATTTGTAAAATATGCTTCCTCCAATAAATTCTCTTAAAATGCTATTACTTGGAACTAACTCCTTATCTATATCCTTAAAGAATCCTAAGAAAGCCTTAAGTCTGTTTGCTTCAATATAAACTGGACTTTCAGGAGTTATTTTATTAAGTTCAGCTAAAGCATATTTTTTTAATACACATAACTCATAAACTAAGGTTGAGTTAAACATAACATCTGCTTCTTCTTGGAAAACAAAAATATTTTTTTGTTCTCCTCTCTTTATAGATGGCCACATCTTTAATGTAGATTCTGCACCATATCCTCTAGATAAATAATCCCTTACTATTCTTCTTATTCTTCTTATATCAGTAGTAGCAATTCTATTATGATTATCTAAGTTTAATTGTGTTAATGCTGAAATATATATTTTAAATTTATTTTTATCATTTATCGATGTAGTTAACATTGGATTTAATCCATGAATTCCTTCAATTATTAACAATCCATTTTCAGGTAATTTAAGCTTATTACCTACCCATTCACGTCCACCTATTCTGAAATTAAACGTAGGTATTTCAACCTCCTCACCCTTTAATAGTCTAGTAAGATGATCATTAAACAATTCTAAATCTAATGCATATATACTTTCAAAGTCATACTCTCCGTCTTCATCTTTTGGAGTATTATCTCTATCAACAAAATAATCATCTAAAGAAATAGGAATAGGGATATAACCATTTACTCTTAGCTGTACTCCTAATCTATTAGCAAATGTTGTTTTACCAGAAGAACTTGGACCCGCTATTAATACTACCTTTGTTTCCTTTCTATTAGAAATCATATCAGCAATATGAGCAATTTTCTTTTCATGTAAAGCTTCTGAAACCATTATAATATCTTTAAGTTCTCCATTTTCTATCTTATCATTTAAAGCTCCAACTTCTCCAATGCCTAAAATATCTAGCCATCGTTCAGTTTCTAAAAATATTTGAGCTAATTTTTTATTTTCTTTATATGGTGGTAATTTATTTAGATCATTTTCTGTCGGACTTCTTAGTAAAAATCCTGGTTCATAATATTCCAAATCAAATGCTTTTATACAACCTGTTGAGCATGCCATTTGCCCATAGAAATAATCATATCTTGAATCAAGTTCATATAGATTTACAGTTTCGAAATCTACATGATTTAATAATCTAATTTTATCTAGCATTCCGTATTTTTTAAATATATCAATAGCATCTTCTTTTTTAACTTTTATTTTTTTTATATGGATATCCTTATCTATTAATTCTTTCATCCTAATTTTTATTTTTAAGATATCATCCTCACATAATACATCTTCTTTGTGAATTTCACCAAAAAGACCTTTACTAATACTATGCTCAATAGTTATCTTAGAGTTTTCAAATAAATCTAATGTAGCTTTAATAAATATATATTGCAATGTCCTTGTGTAAATCTTTATTCCTACTCTATTTTTAAAATCTATAACTTCTAATTCTCCGTCTAATTCTATATTTTTAAATAGCTCATAATACTTGCCATTTAATCTACATAAAGCTATATCATGATAATCTTTGTTTAATTCATTTTGAACAAAGTCTTTAAATGTTGTTCCTTCTTTAACTGTAAAGGTTTTGTCATTATAAATTATGCTAAAGTTTTTCATCTACACCCCTCCAGAATTTAAATGTTATTTTCAGAAAATTTAGTCTTATATATATTATATACAGTTGATAAAAAAAATCTATCAATAAATAAACTATATTTTTAAATTGCTCATATTTAGAATATTTTATTATATTTTTGAAAAACTATTTTTGTGAGGTGTTTATGAATGTTTATAGTACTTATAAGAACAATATTTCTTTATGCATTAGTAGTTATAGTAATGCGTCTTATGGGAAAGCGTCAAATAGGAGAATTGCAGCCTTATGAATTTGTTATTACCATAATGATATCAGATTTAGCAGCACTTCCTATGCAAGATACTCGTTTACCATTAATATTAGGCGTAATACCTATAATTACTTTACTTTTTGTAAAAACGCTCTTAAGTCAAATACAACTTAAAAGTCAATTCGCAAGAAAATTTATTGATGGAGAGCCTTGTATCTTAATTTGTAAGGGAAAAGTAAATTATGATGGTTTAAAAAAGCAACAAATTAATATAGATGAACTTATGGAGGAAATAAGACTTGCAGGATATTTTGATTTAAATGATATTGAATACGGAATTTTAGAAAATAATGGACAATTATCATTTTTAACTTCTACTAGTTCTTCAAATAATCCATCATCTAATAAATCTTCAAATCAAAAACCTCAACTACCAGTTATTTTTGTATTAGATGGAAAGATAAATAAAAACTCTCTAACTACTTGTGGGAAAGATAAATCTTGGGTTGAGGATAAACTAAAAAATCATAATGTAGAATCTATAAGTGACGTTTTACTTGCAATGACAGATACTACTGGAAAGTTTATAATCCAAGGCTATAATGACTATGATGAGAGGTGTAAATAATGAAAAATGCTATAATATCTATTATTTTATTTATAGTTTTACTCGGTGGATTATTTTTTTTAGACAGTAAAATAACATCTCTATGTGATGAATTTATAGTTTCTTGTAATGAAATTGAAGAACATTTAAATAGTAAAAACTATGATCTTGCGTATGAAAAATCTGTTGAGCTTTTAAATCTAATCAAAGATGAGGGAGATATCCCTGCAATCTATTTAAATCATGTTGATTATGATTTAGTAATGAATGAAGCTTTAAAATTAGCACTTTATATAAGAGGTGGAGATGAAGCTGAATCCTTAGCTACTCTTCATGCTCTAAGAAATAACTCTGAACATCTAAAAGAATTACAAACTCCAAATTTAATGAATATTTTATAAATTAAATCTCCTATTATTAATATAAATCTATTATAATTAATTTATCATTACAAAATATGTTATTCTATAATTAGATAAAACATATTAATTAAAAGGAGATTTACTATGAATCATAAAAAAATTCTTTCTTTACTTTTAACATCAGCACTACTATTTACTTTTGTTGGATGTAGTAACTCTAATGACAATAAAGAAGATAATAAAACTCCAATACAAGAAGAACAACCTTCTGTAGAAGAAGTTCCTGAAATTACAACATTTGAAGCATTAGGCCGCACTTATTCTTCTACAAAAGATATAAAATCATTTGAAGCTTCTACTGAAGTTTATAATGATCATACTGGTAACTCTCATGTCTTTGGTGAATATAAAGAAATTGATTTTGCCAGTGATTTATTAGTCCTTTATGTAAATGGAAATGAAGATGTTTATAATTATTTAGTATCCTATGACCCTTCATCTGAAGATGGATTATCTCCTATTACTGAAGATGATAAAGCAAAACTAAAAAAAGATTTAGCCTCTTTAAGAGAACAAATGGGACTAGCTGAAAGCGATGAAATGATACTTAAGGTAGATATGCTTACTTATGAAGGAGCTAGCAAAGAAACAAATACAGGTGTATCTTTAAAAATACGAGTAGCTATTTCTGCAGTTGGTGATTCTGTTGTTCCTTGGAATTACTTCAATGTTACTGTTTTTGAACAAGGAAATAAGTTAGTTGCCTACTTATTTTAAATAATATAATTTTATTAAATTAAAAAAGTTATAGAGTCTAACAACTAAAAGTTAGCTCTATAACTTTTTTATATTTTTTCTATACTTTTTCTTTCACCTTTAAAGTTATTTATTTTTTCTTTTCTTTTTCCTAGTTCACTATTAATATCCTCTACTGAAATATTTAATTCAGCCATCATAACTAGTAAATGATATGTTAAATCACAAATTTCATTTATTTGCTCTTCCTTATCTATTCCCTTTGCACTAATTATTACTTCTGTGCTCTCTTCTCCAACCTTTTTTAATATTTTATCTATTCCTTTTTGAAATAAGTATGAAGTGTAAGATCCTTCTTCACTTGAATTTTTTCTACTTAAAATTATATTATATAAATCCTCTAAAGTGTTTCCCATAGCACCACATCCTTTTATAAATTTCTATAAAAACAACTCTTTTTGCCTGTATGACATGCAACACCAACTTGATCCACTAAAATTAACAAAGTATCTCCATCACAATCAAATTTTATTTTAATAACCTTTTGAATGTTTCCTGATGTCTTTCCCTTATTCCAAAGTTCATTTCTACTTCTGCTATAAAACCAAGTTTCATTAGTTTCTATAGTTTTTAATAAACTTTCCTCAGACATATATGCTAGCATCAATACTTCTTTACTCTTGTAATCTTGAATTATAGTCGGTACTAAACCATTTCCCTTTTTAAAATCTATTTCATTTAAAAGCTCTAAATTTATTTTAAACACCACCTTCAATAAACTCTAAACTATATTAACTAATATCTAACCGAAACATCTTTTTCCTTTAAAAACTTCTTTACTTCATTAATAGATAATTCTCCATAATGAAAAAGTGAAGCTGCCAAGGCTGCATCTGCATCACCTTTATCAAACACTTCATAAAAGTGATTTAGACTTCCACATCCTCCTGAAGCAATTACAGGAACATTAGTTAAATTACTTATTTTTTTAGTTAAGTTTAAATCAAATCCATTTTTCGTTCCATCACTATCCATAGATGTTAATAATATTTCTCCAGCCCCTAGCTTAGTTGCCTCTTCAATCCATGATAATACATCTAATCCTGTGTCAATACGACCTCCATTAACAACTACATTCCAGCCTGAAGAATCATTTCTCATTTTTGCATCTACAGCTAATACTATGCATTGACTTCCAAAGTAAAAGGCTCCTTCTCTAATTAAATCCTTATTTTTAACAGCAGCAGAATTTAAACTTATCTTATCTGCACCTGCTCTTAAAGTCTTCTTCATATCTTCTATAGTTCTAATTCCTCCCCCTACTGTGAAAGGTATAAATACATTTTCTGAAATTTTTTCTACTATAGAAATCATAGTATTTCTTTCTTCATGTGTAGCTGTTATATCTAAAAAAACTAATTCATCTGCTCCTTCATCGTTATAAAATTTAGCTAATTCTACTGGATCACCAACATCGGTTAGACCTTTAAAATTAATTCCTTTTACAACTCTACCATTCTTAACATCTAAACAAGGTATTATTCTTTTTGTATGCATAATATCACCCCAAACTTATTTACATACTTCTATTGCATCTTTTAATGACAATGTCTTTGCATAAATAGCCTTACCTGTTATAGCTCCATAGATTCCTAATTTATTTAAGTCCTTTATATTTTCAATATCTCTTATTCCACCTGAAGCTGTAATATCTATATTTACATATTCCTTTAGAGATTCTAGCATTTCAACATTTGGTCCTTCTAAGGTACCATCCTTGCTTATATCTGTTAAAATAATATTTTTAACACCTAAAAGCTCCATTTCCTTTGCTAAGTCTAAATATTTAACCTTAGATTTTTCTAGCCATCCATTTCCACAAGCATAACCATTTTTGCAATCTATGCCTACAGCTATCTTATCCCCATATTCATTAGTCGCCTTTTTTACTAATTCCTTATCTTCAATTGCACTAGTTCCTAATATTACTCTTGAAACCCCATTATCAATAAGATATTCTATAGTTTCCAAAGTTCTTATTCCACCACCAACTTCTACTGGTATGTCTAAAGTTTTCGCTACCTTAACAATTATTTCTTTATTTACTAATTGTCCAGCCTTTGCCCCATCCAAATCTACAAGATGTAAATATTCTGCTCCACAGCTTTGAAATCTTAAGGCTGTTGCTAATATATCTTCAGATACTATTTCTTTTTTATTATAATCGCCCTTATACAATCTAACAGGCCTTCCATCAATAATATCAATTGCTGGTATTATAATCATAAAACCATCTCCCCAAAATTTTTTAATATTTTTAAGCCTACATAGCCACTTTTTTCAGGATGAAATTGAGTTCCAATTATATTGTTTTTTCTAACAATGCCTACTATATCTATTCCTCCATAATAAGATGTTGCTATAATATCACTATCATCTACATTTGTAGCTGAAAAACTATGCACATAGTAAAGAAACTTATCCACCGATATTCCTTCTAACAGCTTGTCTTCCTTGTGTATATCTAAGTCATTCCAGCCAATATGAGGTACCTTAATATTTTCTAGTACCTTTAGCTTAGTTATCTCTCCCTTTAATAAGCACAGTCCTTCTCTTTCTTCAACTTCATATCCCTTATAAAAAAGCATCTGCATACCTAAGCATATTCCTAATAGTGGCTTTCCTTGACTGCATTCATCCTTAATAACTTTATCTAATCCTAACCTAGTAAGATTGTCCATTCCATCCTTAAAAGCTCCAACTCCAGGTAAAATTAAAGCTTTAGCCTTTTTTATTTCATCTATATTATTAGATATCTTACTTTCTATATTTAAAGATTTTAATGCATTATAAACACTCTTTAAATTACCCATTCCATAATCAATTATAACTATCATATAAAGCCCCCTTATTAATAGTTATTAAATCCAAATATTTTTAATAAGTATTATATAATTTATAGGACTCCCTTAGTTGATGGAATCTTATCTAAATTATCGCCCATACTTATAGCCTCATTTAAAGCTCTTCCTAATGCCTTAAATAATCCTTCTATCTTATGATGATCATTTTCTCCATAAATAACTCTTGCATGTAATGTAGTTCCTGAATTAATAGCTAAGGCTCTAAAAAACTCCTTTACCATTTCAGTGGAAAAACTTCCTATAACCTCTCTTTTAAACTCTCCTTCAAAATACAAAAATCCCCTTCCACTAATATCTAATGATACTGTACACAAAGCCTCATCCATAGGAACAAAAAATGTTCCATATCTTTTAATTCCTTTTTTATCTCCTAAGGCTTCTAATATTAATTTTCCTAAAGAAATTCCAACATCCTCAACTAAGTGATGATCACATACTTCAATATCTCCAATAGCCTTTAAATTTATATCTATTCCACTATGAAATGAAAATAATGTAAGCATATGGTCAAAGAAGCCTACCCCTGTATTTATATTAGACTTCCCTTCACCATTTAAATCTATTTCTATATCTATTGATGTTTCCTTTGTCTTTCTACTTAATTTACCTTTTCTCTCCTCCATAAATCCCCCAATTTAATATACAAATGACTTTTTAATTCCTTCTAAAACTCTTTCGTTTTCTAATGATGAACCTACCGTTATTCTAAAACTATCATCTTCAAAGCTTCTTATAGATATTCCCTTATTATACATAGCTTTTAATAAGGCTTCCTTATATGGCGTTCTTCCAAATATATAGTTTCCCTTTGATTCATAAAATTTTATTTCTAAAGAACTTTCATTTTCTAATTCCTTAAGTTCTTTATAAAACTTATCTCTTTGAACAATTATTTTTTGCGAACTATCTATAACTTTTTGTGGCTTAGATAACATTTTTAAAGCAATAGCTTGTGAAAGTGAATTTACATTATAAGGAACCTTATACTTAGATAAATTACTTATTAAAGTTTTATTTCCAATTAAAAAACCTACTCTTAAAGCAGCTAATCCCCATGCCTTTGATAATGTTCTAGTAACTAGTAAGTTATCAAATTCCCTAATTAAATCTACTGCTGTTTCTCCATAAAACTCATAATAAGCTTCATCTATTAACACCTTTTTATCTCTAAATGAAGTTAATATCTTTTTTATATCATTGTTATTTATAGCATATCCTGTTGGATTATTTGGATTTGAAATCATAATTAAGTCAACATCATTACTTAATCCTGAGTTTATAAATTCATCTAAATTAAAGCTTCCATCCTTGTTTGTATTATATTTAATTAATTCTCCTTCACTTAAGGAGACATAAAAATCATACATAGAGAAGTCCGGATTTAAAGTTAATACCTTTTTTCCCTTAGATATCAATGATGATATAACAAGTGATAACATTTCATCTGAGCCATTCCCCATTATTATATTTCTAGCATCTACATCTGCATATTTTGCATACATTTTTCTTAATTCTAGTCCTTCTGAATCAGGATATCTATTTAGTTCTACATTCCTTAACTCTGAAAGCGCCTTAAAAAAAATATTCTCATCTACTGATAAATAACTTTCATTTCCGTTTAACTTTATTGTTTTAGTTTCGTTTATCACTCCATACATATTAACTTCCTTCATTATTTCATCCTCACTTTCACTGAATTAGCATGTGCTGTTAACCCTTCTTTTTCTGCTAGCGTAATTATTTTTTCTCCATTTTTCATTAGTGCACTTTTTGAATAATATAAATAAGATGATTTTTTTATAAAACTATCTACTGATAAAGGTGAGAAAAATTTTGCAGTTCCATTAGTAGGTAATACATGGTTTGTCCCTCCAAAATAGTCACCAATTGGCTCTGGAGAATAACTTCCTATAAATACAGAACCAGCATTTATAACCTTTCCTAAGTACTCCATCGGATTGTTTATCATTAACTCTAAATGCTCTGGCGCAATTAAGTTAGATATATTTATACATTCATCTATATCATTACAAATAATAGCTTTTCCATATTTTTTTAATGATTCTTTTATAATTTCTTTTCTACTTAATCCCTCGATTTGAATTGATATTTCATTTTGTACTTTTTCATATAAATCTTTTGATGTAGTTACTAAAATAGATGATGCTAATTTATCATGCTCTGCTTGTGACATTAAGTCAGCTGCAATATACTTAGGATTAGCATCCTTATCTGCAACAATTAATATTTCACTTGGTCCAGCAATCATATCTATATCAACCTGTCCAAAAACTAATTTTTTAGCTGTTGCAACAAAGATATTTCCTGGTCCTACTATTTTATCTACTTTTTCTATAGATTTTGTTCCGTACGCTAAAGCCGCTATTGCTTGTGCCCCACCAACCTTGTATATTTTATCTACTCCTGCAATTTTAGCTGCTACAGCAATATATGGATTTATTCCACCTAAATTATTGGGTGGTGTTACCATTATTACCTTATTAACACCAGCAACCTTTGCTGGAATTACATTCATTAATACTGACGATGGATATGCTGCTGTTCCTCCTGGAACATATACACCAACCTTATCTAATGGAATTACTCTTTGTCCCATATACACACCATTATTATCATTTATCATATATCCTGAATTTTTTTGTTTTTCATGATATATCCTTATATTTTCTTTTGCTTCCTCTAATGCGTCTATAAAGTTTTTCTCTACAACAACAAAAGCTTCATTAATCTCATCTAAAGTAACTTCAAAACTATTAATATCAACAGCATCAAATAGTTTTGTATAATTTTTAAGAGCAGAATCACCATTAAATCGTACATCTTTAATTACATTAATTACCTTAGATACTATCTCTTCCTGTTCTTCTCCGTCTCTTTCCTTTAACTCTCTTATTAATGAAGCTTTATTTTCTTCAGTTATCTCTATTAAATTTAACATAGCCCCATCCCCTTTATTTATTGCTCACTTAAGTGGAATTTAATCACTTATTTTATTACCATCTTAACCTTTTCTAAAAAATCGCTTACTTCTCTTTGTTTTAATTTAAAGCTTGCTTTATTTACTATTATTCTTGCGCTAACTTCACAAATTTCATCTAAAACAACTAAACCATTTTCCTTTAAAGTAGTTCCTGTTTCCATTATGTCTACTATCCCATCACATAAGCCTAAAATTGGAGCTAACTCTACTGAACCTTCAATCTTTATTATTTCAACATCCATTCCCCTGCTTTTAAAAAATTCTTTTGTAACCAATGGATATTTACTTCCTATTTTTATATGTCCATTTGAATTAAATAACTCCTTATTTGGCATTGCTGCAACTATAAATTTGCACTGTCCTAATCCTAAATCCATTACTTCATAACAGCTATGATGTGATTCAAGTAAAGTATCCTTGCCAACTACCCCAATATCAGCTACCCCATGTTCAACGTAAGTTATTGAATCAGCTGATTTTACTAAAAAATACTTTATATCTTCCTTTGTATCATTAAAAACTAACTTTCTCCCCTTATTCTCAAGCTCATCTATACCAAAGCCTGCCTTTTTTAGTATCTTAACTGTTTCAACTTCTAGTCTCCCCTTTGTTAATGCAATACTAATTCCCATGTGAAGCCTCCTTTAATTTTATTTCTACAGAATCTATATGATCTTTTGGCATCATATGAACCCTATATCCATAATCTCTAAGCTTCTTTCCTTCTTTCATTGCTTCAAGCTCATTTCTCTTATCAAAGCAAATTATATATTCATTTCCTAGTTCTACCTTTTCCTTTATTAATGTAATTAAACAATCGATATTTATAGAAAACCCTATAGCCTTTAAATCTACCCCAAAGCTTGAAATTAAATTATCATATCGCCCTCCACTTAAAGCTGTGTTTCCTACACCTTCTACATATCCTCTAAATATTAAACCAGTATAATAATTTAATCTTGGTGCCATTCCTAAATCAAAGGTTATTTTATTTTCATATCCTAAATCTTGAAGCTTCTCATAAATATCTCTTAAATACTCTAAGCTTTTTTTCATTCCTGAATTAAAAACTAAATTTTCACATTGATCTAAAGCTTCTTTTCCACCAAATATCCAAGGTAATCTTCTAAAAAACATCTTAGTTTTAGAATCTATATTAAGACTATCTAAAAAATCACTTAATTCCTTTAAGCTTTTTTGCTCTATTAGCTGCGATAATGCTTCTTTTTTATCTTCATCTATTTTTAAACTTTCTATAGCAGCTTTAAAGAAATGTACATCCCCAATTTCTAATTTATATTCTTTTATACCTGTAGTCTCTAATACCTCCAGTGCAGTAACTAATATTTCTAAATCAGAATCTTTGCTATCTAAACCAATAAGCTCTACACCACAGTCTGTGTATTCATTTTTTTTACCACCTAGACTTTCATGAACCCTATAAACATTTGATTCATATCTAAGTCTAATTGGCAAATCATAGTCTTTAAACTTAGTACCAACAACCCTTGCAATAGGAACTGTCATATCGGGCTTTAAAACTAATATTTTTCCTTTGTTATCAAAAAACTTGTACATGTCTTCTTCTCTTAAACCATTATTTTCATAACAAAATAAATCATAAAACTCAACTGTTGGAGTAATAACCTCATTATAGCCCCATTTATGAAAAATAGAATTTACATCTGTTATAATTTTCTTTCGTACTACACATTCATTTTCAATTAAATCTCGTGTTCCTTCTGGAATAATATATTTTTTCAATAAATCGCCCCCCCTATCTATTAGAATATAAATATATTATTCTAATAATATATTAGGGACTTTTCCTTGTCAATAATTTACAATTAAAAAATATTTTTATATTTATTTTTATATTTCATTGTAAAGCATTTATTTTAATATTTTTTTATTAATTATTTGTGTTTTTTTTTAACAATTACATATTTTAAATTATATAAACTTTTTTTAATATTTCCCCGTAAAAAATAACCATTTTTATACAATTTTCATATTTAGCAAGAAAACACCAATCTAAACGATTAGTGTCTTCCCATATCTGTTTATTAGTTTTTATTTAATTTAAAGCTTATCCATCGATTCATGATTTCAGCTCCTAATGATTCATAAAATTTTATTATAAATCCTTTTCTTTAATAATATACCTCAAAATACTATCCCTATATAAAGCCTATAGTTATTTTATATGCTTCTTCTAATCATTAGTACTAAAAATATTACATCTTGCTTAATTTATCTATATACTCTTCCGTTAATCTATAAACAGTCCATTCATCCATTGGAATTGCTCCTAATGACTTATAAAACTTTATAGATGGTTCATTCCAATTTAAGCATGTCCACTCCATTCTTTTACATCCTTGCTCTTTTGCAATTCGTCCTAAGAACTTAAAGATTTCCTTGCCTATTCCCATCCCTCTAACATGTGGCTGAATAAATATATCTTCTAAATATAATCCACTTCTTCCTACAAATGTTGAGAAATTATAAAAATATAATGCATATCCTATTGCTTCCCCATTTAATTCTGCAATTACTACTTCTGCCCTATTATCTTCAAAAACTGATTTTCTTAATGTTTCTTCTGTTGCTATAACTTCATTAGACATTTTTTCATATTCTGCTATGTCCTTTATAAGAGATAATATTAAAGGTACATCATCGATTGTTGTTTCCCTTAATTTAAAGTTTTTTATAGATGTGTCATAATATTTCATAAAAATCGCTCCTGCCCCTATAATTTTTACCAAATTAACCTTTATTGGCTAATTTCATTTTAATCCTATCTCTTAATATTTTCTAGTATTTTCATATTATTATTTACAATTTTTTTCTAAAGCACTTGCTAATCCATCAATTAATGTATTAATTTGTTCCTTATTACTAGCTTCACTTCCAATTTCAATCATTATAGCTTTACTAGATAATTCTTGATTAAATGATTTACTCATATCCTTTGGATAAGTATAAATTCCTACATTTTTTATTCCTATATCTTTTATTTCCTTTTTTAATGTATCTGCAAATACCTTATTTTCTTCATAAAGTGGATTATTTTCTGAAAGTATAATTGCTATACCATCATTATTAGAATCACCTGCGGCTCTATGAATATCTAATAATATTTTTTCATTGTATCCTTCAATATTTTCTATAATAAGCTCATTTGCTCTTTCAAAGGATTTATTATATGATGACTCTAAAGATTTATTATTCTTTAGGAACATTGAATTAAGGCCTTTCTTATTTAATTCCGCACTTAATATTGATCCAACATTCTCTACATCTTCACCATAACTATAATATTCTTCTGTATGTGCACTATAAATAACTATATCATTTCTAGATTTATCTAAATTTGAATCCCTAGATTTAATATTATCTTCTGATAAATCATTAGTTATCTTATTATTTATATTTTCTTCTTCACTTACTAATTCAGCTGTAGGCTTTTGACTTGTTAAGCCAATTATAGAAACTCCTAATACTACAACTCCTCCTAATACTATTGATTTTAATCCAAACTTTTTATTTTTGCCTATCATACTAATTCTCTCCTTTATCATCTTCTTATTAAATGCCATTCCAATAGTCCCTAATGACGTTGCTTTACTATTGCTATAACTTAAAATATTAATTATAGTTTTTCCATAACTTAAATTTTCTTTTTTATCGATAAAGTTTAGTACTTTAGCATCACAAGCTACTTCACAATCTGATTGCATTGTATTTAATGCAATTATTATAATTGGGTTAAACCAATAAATTACTTTCATTAAATTAATAAGTTTAGAAACTAAAATATCATTTCTTTTTAAATGACATAATTCATGTAATAATATATATCTTAGCTCATTATCACTTACATTTTTAATAAGATCCTTATTAAGAAATAATTTAGTATTTACTATTCCATAAATAGCCGGACTATTAATTTCTTTAGTAAACACTATTTGAACATTATTTTTTATCTTTAATCTTTTCTTTAAATTAACTAATAAATCTTCAATCTTTTCATCCCTTATTTTATTTCCTAAATATATTAATTTCTTTATTTTCAAGGCTGAAATTATAATCTTAATAGTAAAAAAAATCACACCACATATCCAAATACTAAATAATAATTTATCTAATACTGTAGCTTTAAGTATTGATTTTTCCACATAGTCTTTTTCATTAGTTTCCTTTCCACTTATATTGTGGGTACTTTCTAAATATCTACTGTCTTTAATATTTTCTATCTCTCCTAATTTATCTTCCTTTAAAAATTCAGAACTAATAATTTCATTTCCTTTAAAATCCATTAAATTATATAAGCTAATATTACTTTCTGGCCCATATGGAATTATAAGCTTAAACATCATTACTATCCACAATAAGTAGATAAAAATTGGACTTAATCTTCCTTTTATAAGTATTCTAACTCCAAATATGGCTACTGCTAATATACTCGCTACTATAGAACCATCCACAATAAACTTAAATATATCTAAATAGCACATGCTAACTCTTTCCCTCTTCTGAGGAATTATTTAATATTTCTTGTAGCTCATTTATTTCTTCATTAGAAAGCTTTTCTGATTTAACAAAATTTAAAAGCATTGAATTAATTGATCCATTGAAAAATCTATTTATAAATGTTTCACTTTCCTCTTTAATACATTCCTCTTTTTCTATTGTTGCAAAGTAAAAATATTCTTTTCCATTTTTATCAAAGCTTATTGCTTCCTTTTTTAATAATCTATTTATTAATGTTTTTACTGTAGTTCCCTTCCACTCCTTTCTTGCCTTTAATTTTTCTATTATTTCATTAGATGTTATTCTTTTGTTTTTCCAAATCAAATTCATTATTTCCCACTCTGCTTCAGATATTTTAGGTAAACTCCCCATTTTTATCTCCCCCTTTTAAATTACATTTGTAATCCTATATTAATGTTTACGTCTGTAATCAATAAAAAATTACTCTTTTTTATAAAAAAAGTGGTTTATTATAAATTTCTTATAATAAACCACTTTCAAGACTATTTTATTAACTAACAGATTTCTTTTTGAAGATTTTAACAGCAAATATCAATACTGCTATTGCTTCTATTGCTATTATTCCCTCTATCATATAAATATTTTGTATTACTCCAGCTTGATAAAGTGCAGGAGCAAAATTAACAACTGCATGAATTAATATAGCTAACACATAGTATATGTTTTTTCTTTCCCTTACTGCATATAAAACAATAATAGATAACGCTATATGAATACACATTGCAATTGCTCTTTCTATACCAATTACTGCCCAATATGATGGTGCAGAGCTTACATAAGTGTTTAATGTCTTATCTATTACATCTTGTGCTATACCTGATTGCTGTAATTTACTAACAAATTCGCCTGAATTAATTAATATAGAATTTGATATTGCACTAATTATAGTAATACCTCCAATTAATATAGCTTCCATACCACCATGAGCTAATCCAAATGTAACTCCATCTGTAAGTTCCCTCTTATCCTTTAAAGCATATTTAAAAACTACAAACCTAGCAGTTTCTTCAAATATACCTGCCATTAATCCACCATAAAGCATATATGCCCATGGAGTATTTAATAAAAATTCTGAAGTAGTTTTATTAATACTTAAAAAGAATACATGAATTGGCGCTTCTAAAATCTGAGTTGATATAAAAAATGCTGCCATACCTATAAGAAATACTTTTAAAGATGCCTTATACTTTTTCTTTAGATAAATAATTCCTATAAGAGGAATTCCCACACTTAGCACTAAGCTAAAAATCATTGAAATAATTGATGATGTACTGACCATATAGATACATACCCCCTATTTATTCTTAACCCACTATTATACCTAATATAACCATAACTGCAATTAATACTAAAGTAGCTACAAAAATTATAATACCAGTAGGACTAGCAAAATTTATTGTCCAGCCAATTCCAACTCGTTTTTCTACCATCCAAGCTTTATCGTTTTTGTTAAAATATATACTTCCTAAAATCCATTTATCATCATCATCTTTGTAAAGAGTATCTTCTTCTGTATCAAAACCTAAGTTTTTTCCACCTTGGCCTATATTTATAAATACAAATATAAATATAGTCATAGTTAACATCAATATACTCATCATTACTATATTTATAACTGTAATATCAAAGCTATATAAAATTGCTAATTGTAGTATTGCAAATAATCCGATAATTTCTATACCTGTTATAAGCATAAAAATTGATCCAATTCTTCTAAATCTCTTTTTTCTAATAACTGCTGCTTCTATACTTCCACTATTTAAGTCTGTTTTAGAATTAACTATAACCTTATTTATAAAGTAAAATAAAGCTACCATAAATATTTGTACTAGTGGAAATTGAAATATTGTTAATGCACCTTTAATAGTATTTCTCTCAATTTCCTTAAATGTCATATCAGGAACAACTATTAAATCTGGCAAAGTATTATATTTATATATTGTTAAAGCTATCATAATTATAGGAATTATAAATAATACTAAGAAATATTTTGAATCTAAAACCTTAAGCTTTTCATTTTTTTTAGGTTTTCTTAATGTAGTATCAACAATTACCACATTATTTGATTTGTAATTCCAATTATTATCCTTTTTTAGCTTCCTCATTTTTTTATAGTAGATAATATATGGAATAGAATCTAAAATTAATACTACTACAATACTAACTATAGTTATAGTTGCTAAAATAGCTTCACTTGAATTTATAAATACAGCAAATAGTATATTAATTATAACTGTAAAAATTAAAAATACTATTACATTTAATCTTTTATATTTTTTCTCTAAAAGTTTTATCTTTTCATCATTTTGATATTTCTTTGGTATCCTAACACCAAAGATTATTCCATTATTAGATGCCTTGTTTATATAATACGCTAATACAAACATTATAATTATAAAAACATTTGTAATTCCCCATGCAACATAATTATCCATATCTTAATCCTCCAAATAAAATTCACTAAAGCATTTATCTATCTTTTCTTTTACTTTTTCCTTAGATATTCCTCTGTTAAAACATTCTGCCATATAGTATTTTAGTTTATCTTCAATATCCATTTTAAATTTATCATTTGATTGATTTAAGCTTAGAGAAATAACAGCACCTTTTCTTCTATCTATTTTTATATATCCATCATCCTTAAGAAGTGTGTACGCCTTATTTACAGTATGCATATTTACTCCTATATCTTCTGCTAATGCCCTTACTGAAGGTAATTCATCACCTTCTTCTATTTCTCTTTTTGCTATTCCCTTAATTATTTCATTTTTTATCTGCATATATATTGCTATTTCAGAATCAAAATCTATTCTTAGAACCAAACTATCACCTCTCGTTATTATATCTGTTATATATAATATATAACAGATATGGTAAATGTTCAAGTGGTTTTATAAAAACTTTTATAAGTTATAAAATACCCTATGTTAAGATTTATTTAAGATTTGATTAAGATAATCTTTATTGTACTTATAAAAATAAGTCATATAATATAAATATAAGTTTTATTAACAATATTAAATCACTAAAGAAACATAATGAGATTATTAAATATATAATATTTGTATGGAGGTTTCCCTATGGAAAAGTCATTTTTTAAAAACAGTAAAAACCAAAAATTATTTGGAGTTTGTTCTGGATTATCGGAATATTGGAATGTTGATGTTACATTAGTTAGATTAGCCTTATTGCTTTTAGCCGTATTTACTAGATCTACTTTTATTATAATAGCATATGCAGCTTTAGCTTTTATTTTACCTGATAAATATGAAGCTACTGATAATTATAACCAACAATCAAACAGTAATACTAAAGAGTATAAAGATGTAGATTTTATTAAGGTTGATAAATAAGGAGGATTAATTATGGATAAGAAGCTTTATAAAATTAGTTCTTGTAAGAAGGTATCTGGAGTTTGTGCTGGATTTGCTGAATATATAAATGCAGATGTAACTCTTGTTAGAGTACTAGCATTTTTACTAATATTATTTTCACTTCCTATAGGACTTATATTTTATATAGGTTGTGCAATAATAATGCCTGATAAAAAAGACATTATATAATAGAAATATTATGATTAAAATTAATATACCCTATGAGATAAAGCCTAATAAGATTATAACTATATCTTATTAAGCTTTATTTATTTTACTTAAACACTAAAGTAATTTTATCTTTTCATTAAATTTATTATAAACATTTACCATATATGGTTCACTTGAATACTTATGAATTTCATTTATAGGAATCCATTTTACACCACTAGTTTCCTCTTCATTTACTATAAGTTCTTCATTTTCATCTGCTTCTAGAAGATATGCTACTGATAAATGTAAATGTGATGATACATATTTTCCTCTTTTAATATGTCCGTTAACATTTAAAACATCTAGTGATAATATATCATTATGTATAGGCTTTACATTTTTTAATCCAGTTTCTTCTTGAGCCTCTTTTATAGCAACATACAATAAATCACTATCTCCATCTGCATGCCCACCTGTCCATGCCCATGATTTATATATATTATGGTATATCATTAATACCTTATCTCTAGTTTTATTTATTATATATCCAGAACTAGTAATATGTGCTACTGTATTTTCTCTCGTTAATATATTAGAACTATTGTCTATACACTCTAAGATTAATTCCTTATCTCTTTCTTCTTGCTCATTATAAGGATTATAATTCCTTATTTCATCTATCCAACTCATATAAATTCTCCTTTTCATTAGTCTTTTATATAAATTATATCTCTAAAATTCTTAATATCCAACTTATATTTATACTAATATTATTTATATTAAATCAACATATTGTTATTTTATGTATAATATGATTCTTAATGTAAAATAACTCTTTACAGTTTTTTATTATATGTTAAAATAAAAAATGTCGGTATTCTTTTGAAACTGAACTAAGCAAAAATTAATTATTTTTGCCGAATTATATCCTTAAATAGGAATAAGAACGGAGGTACAATTAAATGTTAAACACACGTAGGATGGGGAATTCTAGGGAACATGTTAGGAAGTTAGTTATAGTTGCAATGTTAGCAGGTATTTCTATTTTCCTTGGAGTATCTGGATTAGGCTTTATTACATTGCCTATATTTAGACTCACTATAATGCATGTGCCAGTAATCATCGGAGCTATTATAGAGGGGCCTGTTGTTGGTGCAGCAGTTGGCTTAATGTTTGGATTATTTTCAATGTATCAAAACTTTACAGCTCCTACAATTACATCATTTGTTTTTTATAATCCAATAGTAGCACTTCTACCAAGAATATTAATCGGTATTGTGGCTTATTATATTTATAAAATTTTAAAGAACAAATTTAAAAATAAAAATTTAGCAATAGGTATATCAGCAATACTTGCATCACTTACAAATACTGTAGGTGTTCTTGGATTAACATATGTTTTATACTTAGAGCAATATGCTGCTGCTAGAGAAATATCTACTGAAGCAGTTGCAAATACACTTTTAGTTTTGGGTGCATCTAACGGTATTCCTGAAGCCATAGTTTCAGCTCTTATTGCAATACCTGTAATTACAGGATTAATGAAATTAAATAAAAGATAATTAGATATCAAAGGTACTATTAAAAATAGTACCTTTTATTTTTTACATATATGATATAAATTTTGCCTTAATTAGTCTAATTAATAGGCTTAATCTATATCTTTTTTAATTTTAAAAAGATATATTAATCCTATATTTTCCTTTCAATATTGCTTTTTCCTATTTTGGATTACTTTCTATAGTTTATAAAAATTCCTTCTGCACAACATAATAGTGCAAAGCAAAAAAGCTTAGCAAAAACTTTCTAAATAATAAATTTTAAGGAGGAAACAATCATGGCAAAGACATTAGTACCAGAAGCAAAAAACGGATTAGCTAAATTTAAGAATGAAGTTGCAGGAGAAATGGGTGTTCCATTCTCAGATTACAATGGAAACTTATCTTCAAAGCAATGCGGTAGCGTTGGTGGAGAAATGGTTAAAAGAATGGTTCAACAATACGAATCAGGTATAAAGTAAGAGACATCACGATTAAAAAGAATAGATTCAATATTTTGATATTGAACATTTAGGAGGAATTTATCATGGCAAAGACATTAGTACCAGAAGCAAAAAACGGATTAGCTAAATTTAAGAATGAAGTTGCTGGAGAAATGGGAGTTCCTTTCTCAGATTACAACGGAAACTTATCATCAAAGCAATGCGGTAGCGTTGGTGGAGAAATGGTTAAAAGAATGGTTCAACAATACGAATCAAGCATGAAATAGTTCTCTAGAGTAAATTGAAAATATTAAAATATAAAGTGTTTCATGAATTATTGTGAAACCTTAGGAGGAATTTATTATGGCAAAAACATTAGTACCAGAAGCAAAAAACGGATTAGCAAAATTTAAAAATGAAGTTGCAAGTGAAATGGGAGTTCCATTCTCAGACTACAACGGAAACTTATCTTCAAAACAATGCGGTAGCGTTGGTGGAGAAATGGTTAAAAGAATGGTTCAACAATACGAATCAACTATAAAATAAATAAATAAAAAAAAGAAGTGTATTTATACACTTCTTTTTTTGCTATTTATTATAAATAGCCTAGCATTAAATTGGTGGCTTACCCGGGAATCGAACCCGGTACACCTTGATTAAAAGTCAAGTGCTCTACCGATTGAGCTAGTAAACCTTAATGGCTGGGATAGCAGGATTTGAACCTACGAATACCGCAGTCAAAGTGCGGTGCCTTAC
>NZ_JBOFYU010000206.1:0-10178 GCF_051654825.1 Clostridium sp. | reverse complement strand
TTAGTATCTATAGATTAAAAGCTAATATACGGCTATTTGTTATTACTTAATTATATTAAAAACCTTGCATTATAGAGTACTATGATTTAATATAGTAAATATGAGTACTCTATATTATAGAGTACAATACAAAAGGTGGTGAATATATAATGGAATTAAATAAGGAAGTGTTAAAAGGACATATTGATACATTAATCCTTTCTATATTAAATGAAAAAGATTGTTATGGATATGAAATTGCAAAACAAGTAAGAGAAAAAAGTGAGTTTGAACTAAAAGAAGGTACTATGTATTTAGCACTTAAGCGTTTAGAAACTAAATTATTAATAGAATCTTATTGGGGAGAAGAACAGAGTGCAGGCGGTAGAAGAAAGTATTATAGACTTACAAAAGAAGGTATAGAGGCTCTAACTATTAAAAAGAAAGAATGGAGCATATTAAAAAAAATTATGAACTCATTTTTAGGGGAGGTTGATTAAATATGGAAAATATAAATAAATACTTGGATAATTTGTACAAAATGGATAATTCTAAAGAAGCACTAGAACTCAAAGAAGAAATGAGGCAACACCTACTAGACTCAGTAGAAGAATTAAAAAATGATGGCTTAGATGAAGCAACAGCAATAAAAATGGCTATTAATAGATTTGGAGACAATGATTCGTTAAGAAAAGATTTAAATAGTTTTCTTAATTCTCATAAAAAATTATCTAAAAAGATAAGAAGATACTCTATAATTGGAATTATTATAGGTATTGTGGTTATGTCATTTGGAGTTATCAAGAATAATATAGATGCAGGCTGGGGTCAATTTGAATTTTCGAAAATAAATAATTTTGACACTCAATTACCCCTAGAATCTGATGAAAATAAATATATTGAGGACATGATACATAGTAAAAAACTAAATAAAGTAGCATATTTTAAATTATATAAAATTGAAGATGAAGACGTTGAATCTCAAAATAATCAATCTACATTATTTGATATAAGAAATGACTCAGAGTTAAAAGGTAAGGTTTTGAAAGATGCATATTCATATGGCGAACCAAAAGATTTATATAATCAGTTTGCTACATATAGATATAACAATGAGGAGGCTTCTTGGTACATAGAGTATGAGTTAAATCATGGTGTTGAATATTATTTAAATATATGTGTAGCTATTTCTTATGGAATTTGGTTTGCTTCTCTGGGAGGAATAATCTTATCATTTACTATAGATAAATGGAGAAACAAAAATATAAGTACTCAAATTTAATATATTACGAACCAAGATGTAGGAGCATATATCAATCAGCTCCTACTTTTTTATACATTTAATGGTCTTAGTATTTCTTTATCTTGATTATCATCAAATTTAAACTTATATTCTCCGAACATATTGATATGCTCCCATCCTAAAGGAGATATGTGAGTAATTAGCTCCTCATTAACTTCTTCTTCAATCGACTTTTTATATTCTATAGCCTTTTCTAAATAGATGGTATTCCAAATACTGATAGCATTTATTATTAAATTAAGAGCTGTCGCTCTTTGAAGTTGATTCTGTACTGTTCTTTCCCTGAATTCACCTTGTTTACCAAAGAATATAGCACGAGCAAGTCCATTCATTGCTTCGCCTTTATTTAAACCTCTATGAATCTTTCGCCTTAATTCATCACTTGATATATAATCTAATATAAATATAGTTTTTTCTATTCTTCCCATTTCCCTTAGTGCGGTTGCTAGACTATTCTGTCTTGAATAAGAGCCTAATTTACTAAGGATTAATGATGATGTAACTTTACCTTCTCTAACAGAGTGTGCTAGCCTTAAAACGTCATCAAAGTTCTCTCGTATTACTTTTTCATTTATTTTTCCTTTTAAAAGATTATCTAAATTATTATGATTATTAGCATTCTTCATAGTAAATAATTTTATATCTGATATATCCCTTATTCTAGGTGCAAATCTAAATCCTAATATATGAGTAAGTGCAAATATTTGGTCTGTATATCCTGCTGTATCTGTATAGTGTTCCTGAATATCTAAATCGGTGTTATTATTCAAGAGTCCATCAAGTATATGAGTTGCATCTCTAGAATTTGTATTAATTATTTTAGTGTAATATGAAGAAAATTTATCACTTGTAAACCTGTAAATTGTAGCTCCTTTTCCTGAACCATAATGAGGGTTAAAATCAGCGTGTAAAGAAGATACACCTATTTGCATTTTCATTCCATCAGATGATGAAGTAGTTCCATCTCCCCAGTATTTAGAAAGCTTTAACTTATCTTGATAGTTAACTAAAACTGCTTGAGCTCTTTCCATTGCATCATCATATAAACGCCATTGTGATACTCCTGATAATTGCTTATATGTTATTCCTGGCGTTGCATCAGCTATTTTACTTAAACCTATATTTGTTCCCATTCCTAATAGTGTAGCGATAATTAAATTAGTTTCATCTATATCAGGCTTTTTACCTGTAGATGCATGCGTAAATTCATTGTGAAATCCAGTTAACTTAGCAACATCAGAGACTATATCTGCAAGGGCTGTTTTAGGTAATAGATTATAAGAACTAACACTAAAGTCCCTTGCATCTGTTGGAGTGTCTTTCTCTAGTCTAGATACTGAAATCTTACCTTTTTCAATAGATACACTTTCTAAGTTTTTTATATTTTTAGAAATCCAATCTAATCTTTCATTAAGAGCATTAAGTCTTTCTTTTAGATACTCATCAACAGACAAGCTAACACTCAATCTATTATCTACTTTTGATTTTTTCCATTCATCTTTAGTTATTAAATAATCATCAAACTCTTTAAACTGCTTACTTCCTTCGATAGAGATATCTCCAGCCTTAACTCTATCTCTTAATTCTGTAACAAGTGCTATTTCAAAGTAATGCCTATCTATAGTTCCATCTTTCTTAATAACATGATTTATCCAACGCTTAGGTAAAAATTCTACTGAAGTATCTTCTGGAACTTTACGTTTTTTCGTATCATTTAAATTGTTTAATACTTCAATAGATTTTAATAGTGGTTCATTTCCTTTAATTGACTTAAATTTCAACGTTTTAAGTAATCTTGGTGTATATTTTCTCAATGTATTGTATTTACTTTCAATTAAATCTAGATAATCAAAATCTGAAGGTCTAGCAAGGTCTTTAGACTCTTTAACAGACTCTACAAAAGTATTCCAACCCATTGCTTTATCAATTAATTCATAGGGGTCTAAATTATTTTCTCGAGCATATATTACAGCATCTCCAATGCTACTAAAGTGGACTACTTTTTCATTTATCTTTTTACCATTTTGCTTTTGTATTTCTTCTTGTGCTTTTCTACCATCACTCATCATTGTTTGAATCATTCTATCATGTATTTCAAAGGCTTTATCAGTTAAATCTTTTGATAGGTTTAAAAGAAATATAGCAAGCATTGCACAGCTCTTATTTTCATTAAACCGTCTAAATGATTTAGGTTCATATCTTTGACCTAGTTTGTATATCTGATTAATTTTATTTGAATGTAATCTATTTAACTCAATTGAATCTAAGTTTAATTCTCTTATATATTCTAATTTTTCAATTACCTTTAGAAAATTATCAATACTAGGTCTTCCAATGGGTTCTTTTAACCAACCTAAAATAGTCTTGTTTTTTAGGTTTTCAGATTGAGATGATATTATTTCACTTAGACGTTTCTTTTGTTTCGTATCTAAATAACTAATTATAGTATCTATAACTACATTTTCTGCTTTTTCTTTTGCCTCCCAGACTATGGACTCAATAGTAGTAATTGCAGGTAATATAACTTTATTTTCTCTTAAAAAATAGATACATCTATCAACTAAAAATAATGTATCTTCATTTTCTATGGCTAAATTAATAAGATAATCTAAAGCTAGATTATGTTCTTTAAAAGAAAAAGAGATATATCCATATTTGTCTCTGATTTCTTTGATATGGTCTCTTGATGTATTACCTCTAATTGCATAAGACCTTAATACTTTTGGAACTGTACCAACTGGTTTTGAAATATATCTAATTATTGAATCAGGTATATCACTATTTGCGTTAAAAGACCAACCAGGATAACGTAACACTGCTAATTGAACCGCAAATCCCAATTGATTTTCTTCTCTCCTGTGACTTTTTATAATTTCAATATCTTCCTTAGAAAATGTATAGTACGTTCCTATAACAAATTCATCTTCAGGAAATTTCATAAAATTGTTTCTTTGCTCATTACTCAAGAGCTCTCTTCCTCTAATCACTTTATTCATTATGACTTCTCCATTGTTTATTTTAAAATTAATTATACCAATTGGGTGTACCCTATTGGTATAATTAATTAGTCATGGAGAAATCAGTGTTTGAACTGTCCCATAAGACTTGTACCAAAATGGAGGATGACATTTGAGAAAAATAGGATATGTAAGAGTGAGCTCTAAGGACCAAAACGAAGAACGCCAAATAAAACAATTAAAAGAAATTGGAGTAGATATTATTTATCAAGAAAAAATATCAGGAGCAACATTAGAAAGAAAAGAACTTAACAATATGCTTGATAAACTTGAAAGTGATGATATAGTGTTTGTAACTGACTTAACTAGAATTACAAGGAGTACAAAGGATTTATTCTTATTAATTGATAGTATAAAAAGTAAAGGGGCTACGCTAAAGTCAATTAAAGATACATGGTTAGATTTATCAGAGGATAATCCTTATAGCCAGTTTTTAATAACTGTTATGGCTGGAGTTAATCAGCTTGAAAGAGATTTGATTAAGATGAGACAAAGGGAAGGTATAGAAATAGCTAAGTATCAAGGCAAATACAAGGGGAGAATAACGAAATATCATAAAGACCATGAAGGTATGAATTATGCCGTTAAGTTATATCATGAAGGTAATATGACAGTAAAGCAGATATGTAATATTACTAATGTTTCAAGAACATCTCTTTATAGAAAACTTGATGAGGTTAAATCAATCTAAATGTAAGCATAAAAACAATCAACCCGTTGGAAACAGAGGGTTGATTTATCTTAACGTGTAAAATCCGCATTTTGCCGACGCTACCCCATTTATAAGAATAAAAAATGAGAGCTATGCTCTCACCTCTTTGATTCGTAATATATTAAAATGTTTAACCATTAAAAAGCTAATTATTTGAAGTTCCAATTATCAAAATCATTCTTTAGCATTTCAATATGTTTATTCCAGCTAAATATATCTAATGTTTCTAATGGTAAAATTTCAACTTTACGTTCTCCATCATTATCCCACTCTTTATATCCCCATTTAAATCCTAATAAATATGATATAGTATCATTATTGATTGCACACGGATAAGATACTAAAAAGCTTTCTGCAACCCATTCTAATTTTGAATAATTTCCTAGATTATTGCATGGTGCATCATAAAGTTCGGCAGGATACCCATAAGCAAAAAATGGTTGCTTAAATTCACGCATTTCGTCACTAATATCTACTGTACTTGATACTTTACAGGGAGTACTATGCTCTGGTGAACTAAAATATTTTTGTGTTATCACTTGAATCCATGCACAAACCCGATTATATCCAGTTCCTTCAAATTCTTTAAAATACCCATGAATAGTTGGATAACCTAAGCACATATTTATATCAAAACCTAATCCTGTTAACAAATCAAATCCTGATTCATATATATCTGTATTTTGCTTATAACATACTTCAAGAAGTCCATTTTTATTATTTAAAACAAATGGAATCTGTTTAATTACATTCTCCATTTTTTACCCCCTTGTTTAAATTTATTCCTACACTTCTGGCTTGTATTATATTAATTTTTAGAACTAATCAATTTTTTCTGACCTTCTATTAACAACTTTATTAAACGTGTTAAATATTAAGTATATTACTAATATATTTAATACAAATCCAAGTATATTAAATAATGTTGAATTTAATATGGTATCTCCTACCTGTAGCTCTATATTATACATAGTAAAAAATCCAAACGGATAACCAAATTCAAATCCAAACCTATCCGTAGACCTACCTGGTACTACATAAGCAATTAGCAATGTTATTATAACTGACCAGTTTAAAATTTTTCTATTAAAATTCATCTTATACCCCACTCATTTTTTATTTCGTAATATATAACAATTGCGACCTTTATTATATTATAACATTAACTCATTCTTTAGATTACATTTAGAACGTTTTTGTCACTTTTTACTTATTTGAATACATTGATATCACTTTAATACACAAGTTTTCCACAGTTTTTAAGATATCATAATCCCCTTATAATTAAAAAAAAGACACAAGATGTGTCTTTTGATAAACATATATATATTATAATATAGTTATGTTTTCTGCTTGAGGTCCTCTAGCACCTTGAACTATATTAAAGCTTACTTTTTGTCCTTCTTCTAATGATTTAAATCCATCAGTTTGTATTGCTGAGAAATGTGCAAATACATCTTCTCCATTATCTGCTGTTATGAATCCAAATCCTTTTTCATTGTTAAACCATTTCACTATTCCATTATTCATTTAAAATTACTCCTATTAACCTGTATCAAGACTTATTCTTGATTTAATTTGTGTATTTCTACATATATGATTATGCCACTATTTTTAAATAATATACATGATTATATTATTTCTACTTTGGGTTATTAACTTTATTCCACATATATTTTGATACGATTGGCTCTATTTCAATGATTATATCATTTTTTTCTTTTTTACCTTGGTAGTTAAATATCCCAATATAATTTTTGTTTTTTAATATATAATCTACCTTCTGCTTTGAAAATCCATACTTAGCACCTATTTTAGCTAATGAAAGCCCCTTGGATCTTAGCTTAAATATATCTTTGACTATTTTAGCTTCTTCTTCATCTATCTCAAACTGGCCCTGTTTATTTACGTTATATCCAAGGGAAGGCTTACCTCCAACCCATTTATTTTCATTAAGTCTTGCGATTCTTCCATTACGAGTTCTTTCATTGATCACTGCACGTTCAAACTCTGCAAAACTTCCTAGCATCTGTAGGAACAACATCCCTTGCGGTGTTGATGTGTCAAAATGTTCTGTAATACTTACTAATGATACATTGTACTCTTGCATCTCGTATATCATTGCAAGTAAGTTATAAAGGCTCCTATGGAGTCTGTCGTTCTTATAAACCATTATCATATCTATATCATTTTCTTTAATGTAGTTAATCATTTTATCATACTCTGGTCTATCAGTTGATTTACCTGATACTGCTTTATCTATAAACATTTTATCTATCACGATATCGTGAAGTTTAGCGTACATTCTAATTTTATCTTCTTGATCTTTAAGTGAGGTATTATCTACTTGCATTAAGGTTGATATTCTGCAATATCCTACAGCTCTTTTCTTCATGTCATCCTCCAAGTGTCTATTTGTTAAATAAAAAAGTTGAGATATAAAAATACCCCAACTCTATACTTCTGTTTTATGTTAAAATATAAAATTTTAGATTCTATGATTTAAATTATCCTTTGATATAATTGCGATTACTTGTTCTTCTTTTAAATCTACTACTTGAGATATTTGTTCTGTTGTAAAGCCTAATTTGTATGAGCGTAATACTGTATTTATTTTTTCATTATATTTACCTGTACTTATTAAGTTTGCTTCCTCATGCAAGGCTATTTCTCTTTCATATGCCTCATTTATATTGTTATTCATCATTATCTCCTAAAAAACAATTTTACTTAAATGTTTAACTTTTATTAATTCATTTGAAGTTTAATTACTTCTATCTCCTCCTCAGTAAACCCTGTTGCGTCTATGATTAATTCTAAATCATAATTTTTAGATAACATTCTTTTTACTATATCTACTTTACCTTGTCTAGCTCCTGTGTTTAATAAGTTAGCTTTTTCGTGTAGTGCTCTTTCCCTCTCGAAATATAGTTCTTGTGTCACAGGATCAATACTTAGATATTCTAATTTTTCTTCGTCTATTTTTATATCATTATCCATATTTACAATCACCATAAATTCTCTATTTATATTTTATGTTAAAATATAAAGCTCTAATTTCTATAATCTAAATTATTTTTTGATATAATCTCTATTACTTGTTCTTCTTTCAATTCTACTATCAGAGCTATTTGTTCTGTTGTGAAACCTAATTTATATGAGCGTAATATTGTATCTATTTTTTCTTCACTCTTTCCTTCAATTTTACCTGTACTAATTAAGTTAGCTTTTTCATGTAGTGCTCTTTCTCTTTCCCAATATATCTCCATAGTTTGAGGATCACTACTTAAATACTCTAATCTTTCTTCTGCCTTTTTTATATCATTATCCATATTTATAAGCACCTCCAGTTCACTATCTGAAATATCATTTCTTAAAAACATTAACCATCTTTGAAGTCTATCATTTTCTAAGTCTTTGTTGCTTAGCTTCTTAAACTTAGGCATTTCTATAAAATGAATTTCTAATACGTCTGTTAGCTTATAGGCTGTATGCTCACTTTCTCTTAGTGTAAACTCTGTGTGGAATTTATCTAGGTCTATAAAGTTGAAATCCAGGATGTTTATAGTTATAACCTTATTTAAACTACTATAATCTTCACCTTTTATTATTCCTCTGTTGTAAATTCTTGACCAATAGAATAATGTTCTTTTATCCATATTTTTTTGATCTGTTAGCTGTACTTCGATATTTATGTGGGTTCCGTCTTCTATTTTAGCTAGTACATCTATTATTCCTGTTTTATTGATTATTTCATCTGTTGTAAGCTCTTTGTCTTTTATAATTTCAATTTCTTTTATATTTCCTATATTGTTGTATAAAAGTGCATTAAGAAATGCTCTTAAGTTATCTTTACTTTCTGGTTCCCCGAATAACTTTTTAAATATGAAGTCATTGAGAGGTCGTAATCTTTCCATTTTATCACTTCCTATGTTTTTATATATTTTATCAAATTTGTTATTTTATTTAAATATAGCTAATTATACTTTTATTTTCAATCTAAAATTGAGTTAAGGTATTTTTATATTATAATTTCGCTATGTTTAAAAATAATATTTAAATATATACAAATAAAATGATGGATAACTTTAACCATTATTTTCGATATGATTTAGCACTATATTTTGTCAAATACATTATTTTTCAAAATTAAAATAAATGACTTTATTTATACTTTGTAAGTTTACAGTGTACCTCATCTTTACATAATAAAAGCACCTCTTTTAAGATGCTTATCTTATAACTTTAAAATTCAGTTGTATCGCCAATTTCACCGTCAACTACATAAGTATATTCAATCTTATCATTAATTATATGACCTGCACCCATAGTATTAGTAAATCCTTCTTCATAGCTATATTCACAATAATTAAAGAATGGTGAACCAGTCAAATCTAATGCAGTTCCATCTCCAAACTCAACTACTATCCAGTTAAATCCTTCTAATTTGGGGATATCTTCATTCATAAACTTAATGAACTCTTCTTTACTTATATCTTTAGATGAATTTATCGATACGTATTCACCTATTATTTCTGTTTTAATTCCATTATATACGGGCTCTTTAGTTGCTATACCGAGTGATGTTTGAATTTCATTTTCTGACACACTAGTATCTTCACTTTGAACTTCCTGTTTTTGAACTTGTGTTTCAGTTGTATCTTCATCACTAACAGTTTCTATTTCTGTACACCCTCCTAATATTAAACTACTACCTATTAAAAGTGATAATAAACTTTTTTTAACCTTCATAATATGTCTCCTTAATATAATATCTACAATATTATACATCAATTTGCTTCTTAATTATCATCTGAATTTGCATATTAGTACATAGGATTCGTCAAGTTAGTCGGCTCAAACTTGACTTTTTAAAATAAATTAATTCCTTTAATTTAAGTAATACCAATCTATTTTAATTAAAATAACCTATATATTTTTTAATTTTTATATAATATATTTTAATTTATTTATCAAAGTTTGTCGAATGCATAAAAAGGGTAGGAGATATTCTCCTACCCTTTTGGTTCGCACTATGTTGATAGTATTCACTAAATTAACTCTACAAATTGTAATCTTACTATTTCTTTATCGTTATCATTATAGATGATATAATTGCATAAGTAATTGCAATGAATACACATATTACTTTAATATAAAATAGCCA
>NZ_JBOFYU010000205.1:0-12448 GCF_051654825.1 Clostridium sp. | reverse complement strand
GAAGCTAAGATTACAGTAGTTTCTGAAGATGGAAAAGCACAAAGTATGTATACTATTAAATTTACTCAAGAAGATGCATATTTAAATAGTGTAGTATTAGGAACAGAAAAAACTACATTAAATGAAGATGATTTAGCTACTTTAAGCTTAGAAGCTACTTTAATAAGTGGTGAAAAGCTAAATAATAGTGATTTAGCTATTGAGTATTTAATATCAGATAAATTTGTTCTTTCAATGATTGATGGTAAATTAGGAGCTGTAGGAGAAGGAACAGCAGAAGTTTTTGCCAGTGTTACTTACAAGGGAAAAACAGTAGCATCAAATACTTTAACAATTACAGTTAACAAGAGCGATGTTAATAAAATAATAGTTTCATTAAAACCAGAAAATATAACAACTGCTATAGGTGTTAAGCCAGTATTACCTGAAGTAGTTACAGCTGAATATAATGTTGGGTTACCAAAATTAAAGGCTGTTACTTGGGAAGATATAAAGGCTGAAAATTACCAAGGAGCAGGAAGATTTACTGTTTATGGTGATGTAGAAGGAACTTCAATAAAGGCAATGGCTCAAGTTGAAGTAAAGGGTGAAGTTGGAATTTCTAATATTTCAACAGTAACTTTAGTAAATGAAGAACCTGTATTACCAGGAGAAGTTACAGTTTACTATAGTGATAATAGTGAAGCTAAAATGCCGGTAGCTTGGGATGAAATTTCAGAAGAAGCTTACGCTGAAGTTGGAACATTTACTGTATCTGGTACAGTTGAAGGAAGTAACCTTAAGGCTACAGCAACTGTAAGAGTTTCAGATGAAGCAGTAGAAGGTTTAAATATTACTAGATTCCAAAATGGATATGATTATCCAAGAACTGCAGCATCATATTCAAATGAACCACCAGCAGATCCAGCATCAAAGGATAGATTAGCTCATTTAAATAATGATATAATTTCATTTACTGATTCACCTCATGATAGATGGACTAACTGGAAGAGAACTCCTGATACTACAGGATGGGTATCAGTTGAATTTGGTAGAACAGGTCCTCAAGAATATTACTATGATGAAATGATAGTTAATTACTTTACTGATAGTGGAGTATCATTACCAGCATCAGCAAAGGTTCAATACAAGAAAGATGGAGCATGGGTTGACGTAACTAATCAAACTGTAAGAAATGGTGAAAATGCAAATACCAAAATTTATTCATTCGATAAGGTAAAATCATCTGAAGTAAGATTATTTATGAATGCACAGTCAGGTAAGTCATTAGGAATAACAGAACTACAAATATTTAAAGATGATGTAGTAAAAAGCTCAAATAGTAAATTAAGTGAAATTAAATTAGATGGAAAAGCTCTAGAAGGATTTAATGGAGATACATTTAAATATAATGTAGATCTAGAAGGAGATAGAGTTCCAGTAATAACTGCTAAGGCTGAAGATAATGCAGCAGTAACAGTAATTCCTCCAACAGGAGAAAATAAAAAAGCTAGAATTATAGTTACAGCAGAAGATGGAATAGCTACTAACACTTATGAAATAGACTTTGCAAAAACAGAAGTTGTAAATAAAGCAGAGCTTGGAGAAAAGCTTGAAGAGGCAAGAGAAGCTGCAGCTGGAAATTACACTGTTGAAACACTTAAAGTGTTAGAAGATGCTATTTTATATGCAGAAACTGTAAATAGCAATGAAAAAGCTACACAATACAATGTAGATAGTGCTGTTTCATTATTAAATGATGCTATAGCTCAATTAGTAGAAATAGAAAAACCAGAAGAAAAACCATCAGCTGACTTAAATAAAGATGGAAAAGTTGATATTGGAGATTTATCAATTGCTTCAAAATATTATGGACAAAATAAACCAGAATATGATTTAAACAAAGATGGAATAATTGATAACTACGAAATTAACTTTATAGCTTCTAAAATATTAGAATAATAAAAATAGAGGATATAGCCTATGCTATATCCTCTTTATTTAAATAAATTTTTAATATCCTTTAATTTCTCTAGGGCCATATTATAACCATGATTATATCCATTAGTTAGCTTAGATATATCTTTTTCAAAGCTTTCAATAGCTTCTTCAGAGTTAGGTCTAATAATAACAGCCTTTCCTTCCTTTTCTAAAGTTTCACAATACTGAACTACATCATTATAAAGCTCATGTCTATTAAGGAAATGAGGAGTTAAGTTTGGATATTTACGTTTTATAACCTTTGATGCAAAAACATTATTTTTACTAAATTCCTTTTTATATCCCTTTGGTCTAGTCAAAATAATTAAATGCTTATCATTACCATCATTTATAGCCTTTTTTATTGGAATAGGATCGCAAATTCCACCATCATAATAAGGTGTATCATTAATCATTATTTCAGGGAAAAACAATGGTATAGCACAAGTAGCCCTAAGCATTGTACATTTATCATCAAGATCTTTTGCGTTTAAATATTCAGTTTTACCTGTTAAAGCATTAGTTACTCCAACTAAAGCAGTTCCTTCATAATTTAAAAATGTGTCCATATCAAATGGGTGAAGGCTATTTGGAATTTCATCAAATACAAAGTCTAATCCAAATAAGCTTTTACATTTAAAAAAGTTACTTGCTCCTAAGTATCTTTTATCGTTTCTATACTTTTCTAATATATCTAAATTTCTTCTTTTTTGCTTAGATAAATAAGACATACCATTTGTGATGCCGGCGGAAACTCCTATGCAGTATGGAAACATAATATCATTGTCTAAAAGGGCATCCATTACACCTGCACTAAATATAGGTCTAAATGTACCGCCTTCTAAAATTAAACTGGGCATAAAATCCTCCTTATAATGCAAAATAAATTTCAAATTATAGTAAATTTTGGTTAAGAAAGATTATATACTTTTTTTGCCAATAAAACAATGATAATTTTATCTAAAGATTACTTCTCTTCTAGGAATTTTAAATTTAATTGTATCTTCTATTTCCTTTAACATACCTTCATTTTTAGGATCTATAAATAAACAAGTATATCCGCTTTCACCAGCACGACCAGTTCTCCCTATACGGTGAATATAAGTTTCTACATTTTCAGGAATATCATAATTATAAATATGAGTTACACCTGATACGTCAATTCCTCTAGCTGCAACATCTGTTGCTATTAAAAATTGAATGTCAGCATTTTTAAATGACTTCATAATTCTTTCTCTTTTAGGCTGAGGAACATCACTATGTATTTTAGCATAATTATATCCTTTTTGATGCATAGCTAATTCAAGTGCGTCAGCTCTTCTTTTAGTTCTACAGAATATAATAGCCATAAATGGGCAATCTTCATCTAAAGTTTTAAATAATGCAGCTTGCTTCCATCTATCAGTAGTTTCTACTACATGTTGCTTTATGTTTTCTAAAGTAACAGATTCTTTTTGTATGCTAACAATAGCAGGGTCTTCCATATATCTATAAGCTAGTTTTTTTACAGCTGAATCTATAGTTGCTGAAAAACAAAGAGTTTGATGCTTTTTAGGAGTTTCTTTCATTATTGCATCTACTTCATTTCTAAAGCCCATAAGAAGCATTTGGTCAGCTTCATCTAAGACAAATGTTTTAAGATTTTTTAAGTTAATGCTTCCTCTTTTTATATGGTCTAAAAGTCTTCCAGGTGTAGCAATTATTAAATGAGTATTACCACTTAATTTTTTTAATTGTGATCCAATATCTTTACCACCATAAGCTGCAAGTATATTTACATCCTTACCTTCTTTAAGTTTAGTAGCTTCTTCAGTAATTTGTATAGCAAGCTCACGAGTAGGTGTAAGAATAAGTGCTTGTACGGCATTAGTCTTTATATTTATATTTTCAAATATAGGAAGTAGGAAACCTAAAGTTTTTCCAGTTCCAGTTTGAGCCTCTGCAATTATGTCTTTTCCTGATTTAATTATAGGGATGCTTTGTTCTTGAATAGGAGTAGGAGATTTAATTCCATATTTATTTAAAACATTTATAATTTCATTATTAATTCCAAGTTCTTTAAAATTCATATTATTCTACCTTTCATCATTAAGTTTATCTATTAATAATAGCATATTAACATAATTAATACTAATGGATAAATATATTAAATAATATTAAGGATATCTTTATAATTTGAATTAACTATTTAGGTATAATTATACAGGCATATAAAAAACAAATTATGAGGTGAAATAAAATTTATCTAAATAAATTTACCATTGAAATTTTAATTAAATAAAACTAAAATTTATATTTTTTTAATATAATTATTATTTATATCAAAAATAATTAACATATTATCAATAATGGGTAGAAAAAAGTTGTATAGATATTTAAAATGTAAAATAAAGTGTTTAAAAAGAATAATACATAGTATATAATGAGTAAGGTTTAAAAAGTGAATAAAAATAAATTTAGATACAAAAGAGAGGTAGAGCTATGACAAAAGATAAAATCGTAGATACTGCGAAAGAATATTTAATAATTACTTTTGGTGTTATACTTGTTTCATTTGGAATACAATACTTTTATGCTCCTAATGATTTAGCAGCTGGTGGATTAAGTGGACTAGCTTTAGTAATAAATAATTATATACCAGCATTATCAGTTGGAGTGACAATTTTCTTAGGAAATTTAATACTATTTATTATATCCTTTATACTTATAGGAAAAGAATTTGGATTTAAAACTATTTACGCAAGCTTTATGTTGTCTGTAGTTATTGAATTTATGGAAAAAGTTCTTCATTCATATGCTCTTACAACAAACTTAATTTTAGCTGTAATATTTGGAACACTTTTTGTAGCAGTAGGTTTAGCTATAGTGTTTTTAAGAAATTCTTCAACAGGAGGAACAGATATATTAGCTAAGATTTTAAATAAGTATTCAACATTTAATATAGGAATATCTTTATTATGTGTTGACTTATTAGTAACAATTGCAGGGGCTTTAACATTTGGATTAGATAAGGGAATTTATTCACTTATTGCAATAAGCATAAATGGTATTTTAATAGATAAATTTATATTAATTATGAGCTCTAAAAAGGAAAAAGAAGAAACTGTAACTTTAGAAGGTGCAATAGAATAGAAGAAAATATATACAGGAGGGTAAGTTTTAATTACCTTCCTATATTTTTTATTAAGTTTTATAGAATATTTGCAAAATTTATTTATATAAAGTATAATCAAGAAATGTATTTATAAAAAATATTTTCTATACAAAGGAGTACATTATGAGAGCAGTATATAGAAATCCTAAGGAACTAGCTAGTAAGATGAGAGATTTAGTTGATCAATATCAAGATGAATTAATATCATATGAAAAGCTAGAAAAAACAGTAATTGCTATGATAGAAGCTAACGAAGATAGAGTATATAAAAATGGATTTATGCCATCAAAGTTAATAAACGTATTAGGTGAAGAAAGAAAAGCAATTATTGATGAAATATCAGAAAAAATAAAGTAAGCAACAAGTTTACTTTTGGTTAATAAAAAGGAAAAGCTTACGGGGCTTTTCCTTTTTTATATGGAAAAGCACTCTTTTGATATTAATGAATAGTTTTATCTTATTACAAGAATAATAAAGGTATTGTTATGTTTATCTTTTAAAAGTATTTATATTAAATCATTTTATTGCAGGGAATACTTTATAAAGAGAGTAACTAATATTGTTAATATCTATAAAAGGAAGTGTAGTAATGTCAGAAGAAAAAATCATGTCTTTTAGTGATGAAAATGGAAATAAGATTGATTATGCTATTTTAGAGCAAAGATTAATTTGTGGTAAGGAGTATGTAGCTATTGCTCCTGTAAAAGATAAAGCCCATATAGAACTATATAAAATTAACTTTGATAAGGATTGGAATGAATCTTTAGCAGAAGTTGATTCTGAAACAGAAATAAATATGTTTAAGCAAGTTTCATCATTAAAGTTCTAAGAGACATTAAAATAAGGGGGATAACCCCTTATTTTAATTAAATGAATTATAAAATTTACCATCTTTATTTATAATATTATCTATAGTTTTAAATGGTATTTTGAAAGTAACAAATCCAGCAGCATAAGGAGCTATATCATAAGGAGGAAAATAAATATAAAGATTGTCTTTATCTACATAAAAGCTTTGATTTATATTTATTCCTTTAAATCCATCAGGATAAACATAGCTATAATCAGGGTTTGTTGCAATCATAGTAGAGATTATTGAATTTATTTCATTAATCCAATTGCTATCTTCTTTAAATAACCTTGATAAAGTATAAAATTCCCCTGTTTCTAAATCAATAGATGGAGTACTTCTTAAAGTCATTCCATGAGCAGCTCCAAAAGGATAGTTGTATGTGTTTATATTTGGAATAAATAAGTTTTTATTAAAAAATAAAACTTCAAAATTACCATATAGGCTATAATCTAGTAATTCATCTTCGTTTATTTTCTTTAAGTTAGATAACTTTCTAAGAGTTAAATTAATATTATCTAAAGCTTCTTGAGATTTCACTCCATTAACTTGAGGATAAAATACAAGGTAATTAACATTAGGCTTGTATTTTAATGAAAATACTGAGTAATTTTTATCAAGTACAATTTTAGTGTTAGGTTTATAAATTACGTCCCCTGATGGAGAGAGGTAAGAAGGAAAATAATCTATATCTGCATAAATTAAATTACATTTTTGAGTTAATGTTCCACTTCCTTTTATTATGGGGAGAGTAGAAACTGTAATTCCCTTAGTATCTATAAAAAATGTATCTTTATTATCATATGAAGAGGCCACACCATTTACATATCTAGAAACATCTAAATATTTAAAATCAGTAAGCCTATTTCCCTTACCATCTCCTATAGCAAAAATATTATTGGCAAAGGGTTCATCTTTATTTAATGGAAGACCTAAAGAAAATCTTTTATTTCCTAAATAATTTATTTTATTAAATACATTATGATAAATTGTATGATCAAACAGATTTATTACTCCATAGTCATAGGGATAATCTTTTGATTCACTTACTATCATATAGCCATCTTCCATTGGGCTTGCATATGAAAAACGAGGCTTAATAAGTATTTCGCCATTCCAAGAAACATATCCAAGAGGACCATTTAATTCTTCAGAAAAAGTATATAAACCCTCACCAAAGTTACCTACATATTTATAAGGAAAGGTATTAGATACATTACCATTACTGTCTATAACCTTATATAAGTCATCATTATCTTGAATTAAGGCATGCTGATATTTAAAATCAGTTGCTTGTTTATATTTAGGGGGAATAACTTCATTTCCATTTAAATCTATATATCCATAAAGGGAGTTTCCGGCTTTATCAATAATACTAACCACTGCTCTAGAATCACTATAACTAGATATAAAGCTATAATTTCTTTTGGTGATAACGGTACCATTTTCGGAGATCACACCCATAGTATTATTTTTTGTATAGACAGCTCTTCCTTCATGAAAATCATCTATATAATTATAAATTGGGGGAATAGCATAGCTGCCATTAATATTAATAGCTCCAAAATAATTATTTTCACATACAATTGCAATTTTATGTTCATTAAAGTCATAAGCATTAGAAAACCTAGGCTTAATAACAAAGCCTCCTTTACTATTAATATAACCATATTCCTTTCCGTCTTTAGTATTAACTTGAGCTGGATATAAGTCTACAATACAGTTATTTCCTCCTAGATTTTCAATATGTTTTTTTGACTTTTTCATAAACACACTCCTAAAAATTTCTTATTAATATTATATTAACTAAATAGAAAGAAAGTGCATATAAATGAAATTTTAACAAGAGCTTAAAATTTATTATATTTAGCTAAGAAGAATTTATTTATTAAATTTAGAATTATATAGAAACTTTGACGAACAAATAATATATTCATGAATAAGATAAAAATATAGATTAAGTATTTATAGGAGAGTTATATATGAATGGTTATGAGCTAATAATGAAAATACAACAAAAAATGAAAGATCCTGTTTTTGAGCAAAAATTCAATGCTATGGTTGCAGAATTTAATAATATTCCAGGACTTCAACAAGAAGTAATGAGAATAGCGCAAATAAGTGATGAAAGAAAAAGACAAAAACAAATAGATCGCTTACCGGATAAAGCAAAAAAATTAGTTAGAGAGCTATTTTCATTGCTAAATAATTAATATTAAATAACAAAAAAAATTTGTAAATTATAATATTACAATCACATAATTAGATTAATTATATTAATTATATAAATAAATCAAATAATAATAAATAAAATTTACATTTAAAGACTTTCTTACTTAATAAGAAGGTCTTTTTTTGTAGTATAAATATTATAAATTGTAATAAATTATCTGAATAAGTAAATTGCTAAATCTAAAATATTTGTATATAATTAATAGGTCTAATAAATATAGACAAGCTAAATTATTTGCACTAATAAATATATAAGAGACTCGTTTTTTAAGGTTGAAAGAAGATATGTATAATTTGTACATATCAAAGGTAGCTTAAAAAGGTAGTAATTAACAAGGAGAGAGGCTATGAAAGACGAAGAAATCAAAGAAGACAGAGACGGTATAGTAAAAGACGAAAGTACTTTAGAAAATAACTCAAAGGAAAAAAAGGTACAAGAAAATAAAGATTCAAAAGCTACAGAATCAGCTAAAATTGAATCAAGAGTTGAAAAAAACTCTTCTAAGAAAAAATTTAAGTATTGGAAACATACAATGATTGCATCTATAATTGCAGCAATTATTATTGGAGCAGGAATTTTTATAGGTGTTAAAGCTAATAATACTGTAAATGGCTATAGTGATAAAGTATATCCTGGTGCTTATGTATTTGAGCAAGAGGTTAGTAGCTTTACAAGAGACGAGCTAAGAGGTTTATTAGAGTCTATGGTTAGTGACATTGGAGACAAGCAAGTAGAAGTTAAGATTAACGACAGAAGTTTTCCAATAGCATATAGAGATTTTGAAGCTAATATTTCTTATGAAGAATTTGAAAATGAAATTTTAAATTATGGTAAGGACTTAGGATTATTTGAAAAGCTAGATTTAATTAAGAATCCAGAAAAAAGAACTTATGAATTTAAGATAAATTACAATGAAGACAAGCTTAAAGAAATAGTAGCAAATATAGGAAATGAAGTTAGAGTAAATCCTAACAATGCTGGAATTGATGTTACAGGAGCTTCAGTAAGTGTTTTTGAAGGAAGTAATGGAGCACAATTAAATGAAGAAGAAGTTGTTAATAAGATTAAAGAAACTTTAAGTAATTCTAAATCTGAAGATATAGTAGCTATAAATACTGAACTAGTTACAGTTGAGCCTTCTATTAAAACAGATTCTTTAAGAACAGTAAACTCAAAGATTTCTTCATACTCAACAACATATCCAGGGGGACCAAGTGGAACTAACTTAGAAATAGCTGCAAGGTCTATAGATAATACTTTAATTATGCCAGGAGAAATTTTCTCTACTGAGCAAGCTATAGGACCAACAACTATAGAAAATGGATATGTAGAAGCTAATATCTACATTAATGGAAAGGTTGAAAAAGGTGTTGGTGGAGGAGTATGTCAAGTTGCTTCAACTTTATATAATACTCAATTAAGAGCTGGAATACTTCCAGTTGAAAGATTAAACCATATGATGCCAGTTAGCTATGTTCCATTAGGATTAGATGCTACTCTTGCAGATAATGCTATAGATTTAAAATTCAAAAATGAATTTGACTTCCCAATAGTAATAAATTCTTATGCTGGTGGAGGAAATCTTGTTATTGAGTTTTGGTCAAATGAAAGTGCTTTAGGTGGAGTAAGATACGAGCCAAAGAGCTATCCAACAAGTTCTTTAAGTGCTGATACTTACCTTTATGGATATAAGGGTTCAGAATTAGTATATGAACACTATATAGATAGCAGTAAGTATGATCCACTTCCATAAAACTAGTAATTTATTTTTAAGACTTATATGTAGGAAACTATATATAGGTCTTTTTTATTTGCAAACCTTATTTTGATATAAAAATATAATAAGAACAAAGATATGACAATTACATAGAATAATTATATAGTTCATTACTAAGGAGAATAATTATATGTTTGAATTTAGGTTAGCAAATAAGTCTTATAAAATAGATTTAGAAGAAAACTATATTGAATCAATAAGAATATATGGTTCTTTTGTAAGAGGAGACTATGATTCTAGAAGCGATTTAGATTTTTTTATTGTAATTGAAGATTGTAATAAGGAGTTAATAAATAGAATAAAGGGAAATATAGCTTATCAACTTAGAGTACCCCTTTATTGGATAACCTTATTTACAAAATCAGATTTAAAGGAAAGATGTAATAAGGGTGATTATTTTACTTGGAGTGTAAAGCTTGAAGGAATTACATTATATTCTAGAACAGGCTTTATTGAGGACGTCTTTAAAAATATGAGGGTTTATTCATTAAATGGAATAAGAGATGAACTATCTAGTGCATATAATAATTTGCAAAAAAAAATACTAGCTCCAGTAACCTGTAAAAAACAAGTAGAAAATAAAGTTTATCTTATTGCAAGTATGATTAGAAGTATTTGTATAAATATAAATTATATGAATGGTATAGTATCTTTTAGTAATTTAGATGCTGCTGAGCAATTTTTAGAGGTAGAAGGAGAGGCTTCACCTTTTACATTAATGGAATATAAGGTGTTATTGCATTTTAAAAGAGAATTTAAATCTTCTCCTGCAGATGAACTGAATTTTAAGGGTAATTTAAATAAATTTGTTGATGTATGGGTTAAAAAGCTTATTGCCTTATTAAATATGGCTGTTAAAAAGCTTGTTAACATATCTAAAACTTCTTTTAAGAGTCCATTGTTAAACTCATAAAAAATAAACTAGATAATATTGTATTGTGTTATCTAGTTTATTTCTTATAAAAATTTTGGTATACTTAAGAAAAATAATGTCGAAATTTTTATACAAAGGAGAAAAAAATGTTAGTAGATTTACATATGCATAGTTATTATTCAGATGGAACTATGTCACCAAAGGAAATAGTACAAGCTGCAAAAAAAGCCGGAGTAGGAGTTATATCAATTACAGATCATAATAGATTAGATTCATGGGAAGAACTTCAAGAAGAGGCTTTAAAGGAAGGAATAGTAGCCATAAGAGGAGTAGAAATAGATTGTAAATTTGAAGGAAAGCCATTCCATGTATTAGCATATGGTTTTGAAGCAACACCAGAATTAATTGAAATAATTAATTATGCTTATAGCGAACTTCAAAGAACAAGCACAGATTTAATTTCAAGATTAGAAAAAGATGATAATAGAGTATCATTAGAAGATTATAATAATTATCAGCATAATCCTAGAAATGGTGGATGGAAGGGACTTCACTACTTATTCCACAAGGGAGTAACAGAAAAGCTATTTGATGGTTTTTCATACTATGGAAAATATAAGTGTGACCATAAGGAATATAACTTCCCAGAAATGAAGGATGTTTGTGAAGCTATATGGAAAGCTGGAGGATATAGTGTTTTAGCACATCCTGGAGTTAACTTTAAAAATATTTCAAGTGAAGAACTTTTAGAAGAATTAGTAGAAATTAAAGCTCAAGGAATTCAAGGTATAGAATGTTATTACCCAACTCATAGTGAAGAATTAACAAAAACTTGCACTGATTTTTGCAAGGAAAATAATTTGTTAATTACTGTTGGAAGTGATGAACATGGTGAATTTGGAAAGGCTGCAAAAGAAATAGAGCAAGTTATTGGATGTATGAAGGTTAATATAGAAGATTTAAAAATAGATTCCATAAGAGAATTTGAAATTTTACAATAATAATATACTTTAAATTGTAAATAATATTAAATAAATCAGGTGAGCATTAAATTAATGCTCACCTTTTATCAATTACTAGATTAAGCTTAATTAACTTCTAATTTAACTTCGTCAAACTCACCACTTTTATCATAATCAACATAGTAATTGATTCTATTATAATCTATTTTTTTCTTAGAATCTCCAACCGTAACTTCAGTTACTATTATTGTAACTCTTGAATCTTTTGAAACTATATCAACTACTTCAATACAACCTTCAACTAGCTCATCATCTCTTGAGATTTCAATATCTGTTTTACTAACAGTTTTATAGTTGTTTATTTCAAGCTCTACTCTTGATTTATAATCTTCCTCAGTAGCATATAAGCCAAGTATTTCTGGCTGTTCTTGGTCAATACAGTCTGCCTTTCCATCATAATAATATTCTATTAATTCAACTAAATAAAATTTATTCATAATTTATCTCCTCGTATAATATCTTTTGTAGACAGTTTTAAGTTAATTTCCAGTACCTAAACTTGCTACAATTTAAAAAGGACTGCTGGAAATTTAAAAGACAGTATAGAATTACTCCTAAACGTCAATATTTATATATGAA
>NZ_JBOFYU010000204.1:0-22425 GCF_051654825.1 Clostridium sp. | reverse complement strand
CTTTATCTTTGTCATAACATTTATATTTAAATTTAACTTGAGGAATTGACTTATCGTCATTATCTTCATCAATTTTAATTATCTTGCCACCCATCTTTTTATAAAACTCTTGCGATGGAATGTTGTACTTATTACACGAAACAATAAACTCTGTTACACCTTGATTTTTTAGTTCATTCTGAGCAAATTGAAATAACTCAAGTCCTATGCCTTTACCTTGATACTCCTTTAGTAAATACAATAAACCAATATCGTAAGTATATTCATCAAAGGCTCTCATAATTTTCCCACAGCTCACATAGCCTATAATTTCAAGATTATCTAGCACAACAAACAGCTTCTGTGATTGCTTTGCTATCATTGATTTAAACTTATTTTCATTTAAATTGACATCATATTTGTCTAACTTTTCATTTGGATAAATACCTCTATATGTAGTTTCCCATACTCGCCTTTTTAGTATTGCTAAATCTCTACAATCTGCATCTGTTGCTATACGAATTTCCACGTTCTGTCACCTCCCAAAATAAATGGAGCCCTTTTAGGCTCCGTCTTTATATTAATTATTATTAACATCACCATCAAAAATATTTCTTATTAGCTCTATTGTAAAGTCATTTGTTGCAATTTTTAAACCTGCCTCTATATTCAATTCTTTTCTTAAAGCTTGTGCATTAATTGCCAGCTCTATAATAGTCATTTTACACTTTGGAATCTATGCATACTATACCACAGTAGATAAATAATGGCTCTGTTATTATAATTGTTAGAACTATATTTTTATGATAATAAGATTATCGTTTTATATTCTTATACAGATAATAAGCCTTGGAATAATCCAAGGCAATAAATTTCGTATTTATATATCCATTATAACAAAGTTTTTTATATAATTCTAAGTGTACTTTCAATTTACTTTGTAGCCATTACAATCGCACTTCCTTCAATTACAATTTCACCTCTTTGGTTTCTTGTAATAGTCTCCATCTGTGCAATTTTTTTGTTTTTGATTATCTTAGTTATATTTGCTGTAGATGTTATTGTGTCTCCAATTTTTACCGGTAATTTAAATTTTACATTTTGCTCTAAGTATATTGCATCTGCTCCAGGCATACACATACCTACTAGTGTAGAAAAAAATGACGCAGTTAACATTCCATGAGCTACTCTCTCCTTGAATCGTGTTGATTTAGCATATTCAGAGTTCACATGAAGCGGATTGAAATCACCTATGATACCTGCATAATTATAGATATCGTTTTCAGAAATTGTCTTAGATATACTCTTTGTCATACCTATATACAGTTCATCAATGGAATATCCACTCATATTTAAACTATTTTCATCTAACATATTAATCTCCCTATTAATAAGTATTTTAATTTATCTAAATATCTCTAATTTGTCTAATCTATCTTTTGTACTTTGCCTTAATTTTATAGTCTTAGAAAGTTTTATACCTGAATCATATGCTTCTTTCATTTGTTTTTCACAATTATTAATTTCTCCTTTAGAAAATGCATGTAGTACTTTTAAATTATCTATAATTCTATAACCTATAGCCTCTAATGACTTGCTCATAGCTAATGATGTAAATCCCATATATTCCTCACTTTTTTGCTCACATACAGCTATAGTACTGGCATATTTAATTCCTATAACATCATTTATTCCCATCCATACAGATCTATCATCTTTATCAAATAGTTCAAAGCAATAAAGTCTATCAATGAAATTTTTTATTATCCCTGTAATATTATAGAAGTAAGTAGGTGAACCTAATATAATGGCATCGCTATCTATTAACTTTTTGTATATTTGATACATATCATCTTTTATTACACATTCGTATGTGTGTTTACACCCTTCGCATCCAATGCAATCATAAATTTTTTTATCTCCTAGGAAAATGTACTCAACATCTATACCTTCACTAGCTACACCTTCTAATGCTTTTTTTACTAATATATCTGTATTTCCATCTTTTCTATAGCTACCTACTATACCCAATACTTTCATTATTTAGCATCCTTTCATTAAATCAATTAAGCATTTAGTACTACTACTTTATCGTTATCACATACTATACCATCTACTTGTAAATTGTTAATATATTCAGAAGTGTATCCTAACTCTAAAAGAACTTCTAATGTATGTTCTCCTACAATTGGAGCTTGACTCTTAGTGATATCTGCTGGTGTTTTATGAAATTTCATAGGAACCCCCATTAGGTGTAACTTTCCTAAGATTTTATGAGAAGACTCTACAACCATTTTTGAATTAATCATTTTGGGATCTTCCATTACTTCTTTTATTTGCCTAACAGCCCCAGCTGGTACTTGGTTGCTAACTAATATATTTTCTATCTCATATTTTGAATAAAGCTTAGTAACATTTTCTATCTCTATTATTAAAGAATTTAAATTTTCTAATCTCTTTTCATTAGAACTATATAATTCACTATCCTTTAAATAATTTAACCCTAATATATTACATAAAGAGATCCATTGATTATCATCTATACACACCACTGATACAAATCCATCTCTAGCCTCAAATATACCACTAGGAGCAAATCTTGTATCATGATTTCCATTTCTTGGAGTAACATTTCCTGTTATAGAATTTTCTAATACTGGCATCTCCATCATATAGAATGCACTATCTAACATAGCCACATCTAATCTAGTCCCCTTCCCTGTTGCTTGTTTATTTAATAGTGCCATAGATATACCATATAATAGATTCAATCCAGACCAGTTATCACCTAATGAAAACCCTGCCTTTATAGGTGATTCTCCTTCTTCTCCTGTTCTATCTAAAATTCCACTTCTAGCACAAGCTATTATGTCATAACAAGCATATTTAGATAATGGCCCTTCTATACCAAATCCTGATATAGATGCATATATTAACTGAGGATTTACTTTTTTCATTTCTTCATAACCTAATCCTAGTTTTTCTAATGTTCCAACTTTAAAGTTTTCTATTACTATATCACTCTCTTTTACTAAGTTAAGAATAATTTCTTTACCTTTCGGAGATGTTAGATCTACACCTATACTTCTTTTATTTCTATTAAATGCTGCAAAGTATGCACTATAATCATTATTAAAAGGTCCCCAACATCTTGACTGTTCCCCAGTGTGGTTTCTTTCAATCTTTATTACATCCGCCCCTAAATCAGCTAAATACATTGTACAAAATGGTCCAGCCAATGCTTGGGTAAAATCAAGTACTTTTATTCCATCTAATATTTTATTCATAACTTATCTCCCTTTTCTATTAAAAATTACTTAGATACTACTTACCTAAAATATCTAAAAATTCTTTACTTAGCATTGTTTGGTATATTTCATTATTATTTTCACCTAATATAGGCGCTGATTTAATCTTTTCATCTTTATTATCATGGAATTTTATTGTTTTACCTACCATATCTATATTACCAATTCTTTTATCTTCTACTTTAACAATCATATTTCTTATTTTAAGCTGCTCTTGATTCATAGCCTCTAAAACTGTGTTACATCCAGCTGCAGGAACTTTTATTTTTGAAAATTTTTCTGTAATTTCAGCTTTAGTATAATTTTCAGTTAAATAATCTTCTAATTTTTCTCTTAAATCTCCAAAATAATTTAATCCTCTATTTAAGTTGTCACTGTATCTTGGATCATTAATCCACTCTTCTAAATTAAATTCTACACAGAATTTTTCCCATTGATTATCAGTTGATATACCTAATGCTACGTATCCATCTTTACATTTTAATATATCATATGGATTTATTGAAGGATGAGCATTACCAGTTCTAGTTGCTTCATTTTCACTAAAATCACAAATAGCCATTTTATCTTCAGTTATACTAAATAAGGATTCTATCATTGATACATCTATCATTTGTCCCTTGCCTGTAGCTCTTGAGTGATACAATGCAAAAATAATCGCAGAAGCTAAATATGTAGATGTATAGTGTGCTCCTACTGAAACTCCCATTTTTGAAGGCTTATTTGGACTTGGAAATCCTGTTACATCTACTACTCCACTTTTCGCCTGAGCAATAACATCATAAGCAGTATAGTCTTCCATACCTCCATCTCCATCAAATGAATTAAATTTCGCATATATAAGTTTTGGATTTATACTACATAATGCTTCGTATCCAACTCCTAATCCTTCCATTTTTCCAGGTTTAAAATTTTCTACAATAACATCAACAGATTTAATTAATTCTTTTAATATTCCTCTATCTTTATCACTTTCAAGATCTAATATTATACTTTTTTTACCTCTATCTATAAAGCTTTGCCATACACTTACACCATCTTTAAATGGAGCTAGCTTTCTTGTATAATCACCACTTTCACTTTCTACTTTTATAACCTCAGCACCATAGTCTGCTAATTCCATACCTGTATAACCACCCATAATTGTTAGGTCTAATACTTTTACATTTTTTAAAGGCAACATACTATTATCTCCCATCTATAATTTACTACATTTTTGTGTTATCTCACTAGATGACAGATTTCCAAAATCTTGTTTAGCATATTTTATGCCCGAGATCATCGCAAATATTGTAAGTACCCCTATAGGAACTGCAGTTAATATTGCAAGTGATTGAAGTGCAGTTAATGATGCTTTTGCAAATAAGAATCCTAGTGGTACAGATATTAATAAGAATGCCCAGAACATCTTGAAATTTCTACTAGGATGTTCATTTTCTCCTAGATTTTTAGTAGTTGCAGCTGCTAATGTGTATGAAGAAGAGTCCATAGTAGTAGCCAAGAACATTAATCCTACTATAAGCCATATCCCCAATATTAATTTACCAAATGGTAAGCTTGAAATTAATGAACTTATTGCCGAAGTTGCGCCTTGTGTTTCAAGTATAGAAACTAGATCTAAATTTCCTGATAGTTGTTGGAATAACCCATAGTTTGATACAGTTCCAAAATAGAACCAACACCCTATACTACCGCATATTATCATCCCTAATATCATCTCTCTCATAGTTCTTCCCTTAGATATCTTAGTTGTAAATATCCACATCCAAGGACCTAAACCTAACCACCATGCCCAATAAAATGCAGTCCAAGCTTCAGTAAAACCACCATTAGCTATAGGATCAGTCCATAAACTCATATGTATAAAGTTTTGGAACATATAACCTAATGAATTTGTTATATTTTTTATTTGGAACATTGTTGGTCCAGCCACCAAAATAAATGCTGCCAATGCAATTGCTATATAAGCATTCCAGTCTGATAAATTCTTTAGGCCTTTCTCAAGTCCTATCCAAGAACTTACTACGAATATCAATGTTACAAATAGCATCATTACTACTTGTAGTGCAAATGTATCTTGAATACCGAATAAAGTTGCAAAGTTGTTACATAACATAGGTACTCCAAGAGCTAAAGTAGTTGCATGGCCAGCAAGTATACCAAATAAGAATATTATTTCTATTATTTTACCCCATATACCATTAGCTCTTTTTTCACCTATTGCTTCTTCACAACAAGCAGTTAATGATAATCCTGGCTTTTTCTTTATATAGTATCTTTGTGCTAGAGCTACTGCTCCTACAGCAAAGAATGCCCATGCAGTTATACTCCAGTGGAAACTTCCATATGTAACACTTAATTCAGCTGCTAGTTGTGAAAATGGCTCCGCTCCTAGTGGTGGTGCTGAATAGTAGTATATCCACTCTAAACAAGACCAATATAATAAACTAGAACCCATTCCAGCACAGAACATCATAACCATCCAGCTAAAAGTTGAATATTCTGGTTTTTCCCCACCAAATCTTATGTTTCCATACTTTGAAAAACTAAAGTACAATAAATATATAATTGCAGCAATACCTAACCATAGATAAAACGGTGAAAGTACATTTATTGCTGATGTTTTTACATTTTCTATAGCTTTTGAAGTACTTTCTGGATTAGTAATTAATGATAAACATAATGTTCCTATTATCAGTAGCACTATACATATAGGTACTACATTGTACTTATCACTTAACTTCTTATTTGAATTATTATTTCTTTTATCAGATTTTTGCATAATTCTCCCCCATATATTCAGTTTCTATATTTTCAATTCTTTCTCCATCGTCAACGTACTTTCCATTACTTTCTTTCAAATATTTAAAAGCCCCAATAGATGTAATTATTGTTAAAAAAGCTATAGGAATTCCGGTTATAATTGCATACGATTGCAACGTTTCCATCTTGGCTCCGCATCTCATTAATACAACAGGAAGCATAATTAAAAGCATACACCAAAATATTCTTAAAAGCATTGATGGCTGTTCATTTTCATTTAAGTGGGTTGTAGTACTAACTGCCAAAGTATATGCCTGTGAGTCCATAGTTGTAATAATAAAAGTTATACCTACTATAGTCCAAATCCATAAAATAATATTTCCATACGGTAATGAAAGTATCATTTGTAAAACTGCTTGTTCTGGACCATTTTGAGTTAATATCTCAACTAAGTTAATCTTATTATTTATTTGATTGTAAATACCATAGTTTGATATTACACCGAAGTATATCCAGCACCCTATACTTCCACTCACTATGACTCCACATAATATTTCCCTAACCATTCTTCCTCTTGAAATTTTTGCTATAAATATCCACATTGATGGCGCTAACCCTATCCACCATATCCAATAAAATGCCGTCCAATTTTCAACAAATCCACTATTTTTAATCGGATCTGTCCATAAACTCATTTGTACAAAGTTATTTAACATATATCCAATTGAGTTTGTAGTAGACTTTATAATAAACATTTTGGGACCTAGTATAAATATTGTAAATACTAATATTAAAGCCACCACTATATTCATCTGTGATACTTTTCTTACGCCATTTTTCAGACCTTTACATGTACTAATTGTAAATATTACTGACAAAATTACTATAATGAAAAACTGAAATTTGAAATTATTAGGTATGCCTAGTAAATAAGATAAATTATTACAGTACATTGGTACTACAAAAGAAATCATAGTAATAGTACCGCCTATTGTCCCAAACAAGAATATTAATTCTATCACTCTATTAAATATACCCGAAGTATATTTTCTACCTAATACCTTTTCAGTACAATCTGTTAATGATAAACTATATATTTTTTTATTGTAATATCGTATGCCCAGTGTTATAGCTCCTATTGCATATATACTCCACCCAGTTATACTCCAATGAAAACCACCATAAACTGCACTAATTTCAGCAGCCTTAAAGCTCATCGGCTCTATTCCTAATGGTGGTGATGAATAGTAATATATCCATTCAATAGCTGACCAATATAATAAATTTGAACCCATTCCAGTGCAAAATATCATAATTAACCAACTCATTGTTGAATACTCTGGTTTTTCATTACCTAATTTTATTTTTCCAATCTTAGATATACAACTAAATATTGAAAGAATGACTAAGGATAGTCCAATCCATAGGTATAATGGAGATAATATATTCATTGTATGTTGTTTAATATTGTTTATAACAAGTGTTGTCTTGTCTGGAAATAATAATATTAGAATACTTAATATAACAATTATTGAAAGTGATATAAATATATCCACAAACTTGATATTAAATCTTTTCACTTCAGCCTCCATCTAATATTATGGCTTTAATTGTAACCATATATTTGATACGATAGTATTATGAATTAGCCCCTTCTAGTTAGATTCATAGAAAGGACTAATTTAGATGACTATATATACGCAACAATTAAAACATAAGTATTAATTGGCATTTTGATGTTATTTTAGCAATATTCTTTTTCTACTTTTTGTTGTGATTCCTTTTGTTTTAGAGTATTTATCAACTCAGGAACTAATTTGAATAAGTCTCCAACTAATTGATAATGTGCAATTTCAAATATTGGTGCATTTTCATTCTTATTTATTGCTATAATGCAATCAGATTCACTCATACCTGATATATGTTGTATAGCTCCTGATATACCACAGGCTATATATACCTTTGGTCTTACTGTAGTTCCAGTTTGACCGATTTGTCTGTTAGCATCTACCCAACCATTATCTACAGCAGCTCTTGATGAAGCATAAGTACCGCCTAACAATTCAGCTAATTCTTCTATTAACTTAAACCCTTCTTGGTTTCCTACTCCACGTCCACCAGCTACTATCACTTCTGCATCTGATAAAGATACTTTTTCCTTAGTATCTTTTAGTACTTCTACTACCTTAGCAATTATGTCTTCTTCAGTTAATTGTGGTGATATTTTTATTAACTCTGATTTAGTATCACAAAGTTTTGCTTTTTCCATAACTCCTGGTCTTACTGTAGACATTTGAGGTCTATTGTTAGGACATATTATAGTAGCCATTAGATTTCCACCAAATGCAGGTCTTGTTTGTAATAATCTTCTGTTATCCATATCTATATCAAGCTTTGTACAGTCAGCTGTTAATCCAGTTCCCACTCTACCCGCAACTCTTGGAGCTAAGTCTCTTCCAATTGCTGTAGCTCCAACTAAAACTGATTCAGGTTTATTTTCTAATATAAACTCTGATAACACTTTACAATAAGCATCAGTAGTATAATTTTCTAATAATTTATGTTCAAAATAAATCACTTTATCTGCCCCATAATTTACTAGCTCATCTATTTCATCATCTAATTCATTTCCTAATACAGCTATAGATACATAAGTATCTAATTCATTAGCTAATTTCTTAGCTTCCCCTAATAATTCATAAGACACATTTAATATTTTTCCGTATCTTTGCTCCGCTATTACTAGAACACCTTTCCAGTCTTCTAGATTTATTCCTCTATTCACCTTCATTTTTAACATTTGAAAGATTTCCTCCTCTATATAATATTAGACTCTTTTAGTACATCTACAATCGTATTTGTCATTTCTTTTATAGAACCATCTACCCTAACGCCCTTAAAGGACTTAGTAGGTACAAAGCTCTTATGTACATTAGTAGGAGAATTTCTCACACCTATTTGAGTTGTATCAACATCTATATCACTTATACTCCATTTTTTTACTAAATCTGTATTAGCATATGCTTCATATACTCTTTTTGCATATGGATATCTTGGAGCATTCAGCTCTTTAATTGCGGTTAATAAAACTGGCATTTTAGATTCTATAACAAAGTGACCATCTTCAAGCTTTCTCTGTGCAATAACTTTGTTCTCTTGTATTTCTAAACTTTGAACATAACTTATTTGTGGTAGCCCTAAGAACTCAGCTATTTCTGGTCCAACTTGAGCTGTATCTCCATCAATTGCCTGCCTTCCACAGAATATTAAATCGTACTCACCTATTTTTTCTATAGCAGCTGCTAATATTGTAGCAGTAGCCCAAGTGTCAGATCCTGCGAATGCTCTATCACTTAGTAATATAGCCTCATCACATCCCATTGCTATTGCCTCTCTTAATGCTACATCTGCTTGAGGTGGCCCCATACATAATACAGTAACATTAACATCTTCCTTAGAATATTGCTTTATTTTTACTGCTTCTTCTATTGCATTTAAATCATCTGGGTTTATTATACTAGGAACTCCATCTCTTATTAGAGTACCTGTTTGGTGGTTTATTCTAACTTCATTTGTATCTGGAACTTGTTTTACACAAACTATAATCTTCATATTTCCCTCCAAGTAATCCTGTAATTATTTTAATATACTTCTTGATATAACTAGTTTTTGTATCTCATTTGTACCCTCATATATTTCAGTTATTTTAGCATCTCTGTACATTCTTTCTAATGCATAATCTTTCATATATCCATATCCTCCATGTATTTGTAATGCCCTATCAGTTACAAATCTAGCAGCTTCTGAAGCATATAATTTTGCCATACAACTTTCTAAAGTACACGGCTTATTCTCATTTAATAATGTAGCTGCATTATATACTAACCATCTAGCAGCTTCTATCTTCGTTTTCATCTCAGCTAAGTACCAACCTATTCCTTGTTGGAATGCTATTGGTTTACCAAATTGTTTTCTTTCCTTAGAATATTTTACAGCTAATTCAAATGCACCTTCTGCTATACCTAATGCTTGAGAAGCCGCAACTGTAACTCTATTTATATCTATCGCTTCCATAGCATAAGCAAAACCTTTATTAATTTTTCCTACTATATTAGCCTTTGGAACTCTACAGTCTTCAAATATTATCTCTGCAGTTTCTGATCCTGCTATCCCCATTTTTTCCTCTATCTTCCCTATTTTCAATCCTGGATTACTTTTTTCAACTATAAATGCTGTCATTCCCTTAGTTTTTAACGATGGATCTGTTAAAGCAAATACTGTAAATATTTCAGCCTGGCTTCCCCCAGTTATGAAACATTTTGTACCATTTATAATATACTCATCACCATCTTCTACAGCTATAGTCTGAACTCCACCTGCATCTGAACCTGCATTTGGCTCAGTAAGTGCAAACGCTCCTACTACTCCATCCTCTAATAGTGGTCTCATATATTTTTGTTTTTGTTCTTCTGTTCCATATTTCTCTATTATATACACTGATCCTTGATGTATAGAAAATACTGCTGAAGTACTTCCACATTTTTTAGCTATTTCCTCATTTATAAGTACCTGTGCTAATCTATCTACACCTGCACCTCCATACTTTGGATCAAACCCAACCCCCATTAATCCACATTCAGTCAACTTATTGAATGTTTCTCTTGGAAACATATGATTTCTATCTACATCTGCAGCAATAGGCTCACACACTTCTTCTGCAAATTGTCTTGCAATCTTTTGAATCATTAATTGTTCTGGTGTTAAATCAAAGTTCATAATAACCTCCATTATTTTCTATATATATTTGAGCTTTGCTAAAAAATAGCATATTTTATAGCAAAGCTATTATATTTAATAACTATTTAATGCTGCTTCTTGATATACTTCTACAATTCCATTATCTATTAGCTTCTCTATTGCATCAGCATCAACCCCAGCTTCTTTCAATATATCTATAGAATGTTCTCCTAATAAAGGCGAACCTATCCTTATACTACCTGGAGTTTTGCTAAAATGCATAGGAATTCCTGTTGTTGGCATTTTTCCTATCATCTTTTGTTCATAAGATGTTATCATACCAACTTCCTTAGCATGCTCTGACTCTATTACCTCAGGTATAGTCATTACAGCTCCACACGGTACTCTATTTCCACCTAGTAATTTTTCTATTTCAAATTTCCCCATAGTTCTAGTAACATTTTCAACTGCCTCTATTAATGAATCTATATTATCTAATCTAGCTTCATTTGTAATATATTTAGGATCAGTTGCTAAATGTTCCAAGTTCATTATCTTACAGAATTTAGCAAACAATTTTTCATTAGGAGTAGCTATAACTACATATCCATCTTTTGCTTCAAATTCTCCAAATAATGCTACTGAGAAATCATGATTTCCACTTCTTATTAATTCTTTTCCTGTTCCTGCATATTCCACCATAGGAACATCATTCATATAAAATGCACAGTCTGTCATTGATAAATCTACTCTTACACTTTTTCCAGTGTTTTCTCTTTCTACTAAAGCCATTAATATCGCACTAAATAGGTTTAGCCCAGTCCAGTTATCACAAATGGAATATCCTGGTTTTATTGGAGGTCCATCTGGCCTCCCCGTTTGATTTGTTAACCCCCCACGTGCTGCAGCAACATTATCATAACAAGGTAACTTAGCATCTGGACCTTCTAATCCAAATCCTGATATAGACCCGTATATTATTTTGGGATTTACTTTTACTAATTCATCATATCCTATACCTAATTTTTCCATAGTTCCAACTTTAAAGTTTTCTAAAACTATGTCGCATTCTTTTGCTAACTCAAGTACTAATTTTTTACCTTCTGCTTTTGCAGTATCTATACTTATACTTCTTTTATTTCTATTGTAAGAAGCATAAAGTGCACTCAAACCATTTATGAACGGAGGCCAAGTTCTAGATTGATCTCCCATTCCATATCTTTCTACTTTCCAAATATCTGCACCTAAATCCCCTAACTGACCTGCACAATATACACCAGCTAATGCTTGAGTAAAATCTAATACTTTTATACCTTCTAATGGCATCTTATATTTTCCCATATCAAATCTCCTTTATATCTTATTTCTTAGCTATATTATATTGTTTTCAGCAAGTTGATTTATTTTTTCTTCGCTTAAATTTAATAGCTCTTTGTAGTATCTTATATTATGTTGACCTAATAATGGAGCACTATCAAATTCATTATCATATTCATTGTCTTGATGATATTTAGCAGTTTTGCCGACCATCGGTATTTTTCCTATTCTTTGATCTTCTACTTCTACCACCATATTTCTTAACTTTAATTGAATATCATCCTTTGCTTCTACAGACGATTTACAAGGTGAAGCCGGTACCTTTACCTTTTTACATCTTTCATCTATTTCATTGCAAGTTAATTTATCAAATAACTCTTCTATTTGATTTCTTAAATCTCCAAAGTAGTTTACTCCCCTTGCTTCTAGCTCATTATATTTTGGATTTTTAACCCAGTCATCCATTCCAAATTCATATGAGAATGCTTCCCATTGTGGATCTGTAGATATACCTAAAGTCATATATCCATCCTTACATTTTATTATGTCGTAAGGATTTATTTCTGGATGTGCATTACCTATTCTTGTACTTGGTTGGTTAAATAGTTCAGTATACATCAACTTATCTTCTTGAGCTGCAAATAGTGATTCCCACATAGAAGTCTCAACCTTTTGACCTTCTCCGGTTCTTAGCATATGGAAATACGCTGCCACTACTGCTGAATGCATAAATAAGCAAGAATATTGATCTGCTATAGGAAACCCTATTAACGAAGGTGGCTCATCTGCAAATCCTGTAAAATCCATAAATCCAGTTTTAGCTTGTATTATAGCATCAAATGCAATTTGATCTCTCCACGGACCTTTATTTCCAAAAGCAGTTAATGAAGCCATTATTATTTTTGGATTTATATCTTCTAATACTTCATAACCTAAGCCTAAATCATCCATTTTACCAAATCTAAAGTTATCTATCACAACATCAAACTCTTTTACTAGTTCTTTAAATACATCTTTACCTTCTTCTACTCTTAAATCTAGTGTTATACTTTTCTTACCTCTATCTAAAAATGTATGATATACACTTACATCATCTATAAATGGTGGTCCCCATCCTCTTATTGCATCCCCACTACCAGGCATTTCTACCTTCACTACTTCTGCACCGTAGTCAGCTAAAGTCATTGTTGCAAAACCATTTAATGTAGTTAAATCTAAAACTTTCATCCCTCTTAAAGGTTTCATTTTATATGACCTCCTAATTTATTTTATTTTTGCAATATGAATTAATCCAAATGAGTTAAGCTAAAACTTTATTATGAGTCAAAATTTTATTTACTATTTCGTCATCTACCCCTAGATTTAATACATAATCTATTAATTCTTTTTTAATCTCTTCATCCATATGTGGAACTTCATAAGAATCATACATCTTTTGTAATTTATTATCTATATTTTGTTTAAACAAGTTATTTGGAGTATCAGTTAAAGTTAACTTACCCCTTTCACCTATTTCAGACCTCCAAGGCTCTTTTCTACAGAACTTAGCTGTGTGCTTGCTCCCTAAGAAGTTTTGACCTGATTGTGCTACTTGCTTTATAGTATCAATAGCTATCGTCTTGTCATTAACTACTACATCTTCAAAATAATATTCAACTGCACTTATCACTTCTAAATCCATTATTAATTTATCGTAAGATATGGTTGCGTATCCATCAAGTATTCCTGCACCTTGCATTATTAAACTAGCATTTGATTTTCTAGCACTAAAACAGTTCATCATTGATTCATATCCAGTTTGACCTGTTACTCCATTTGCATCTGATTGAGTACCTGATGCTCTAAATGGTAGGTTGTATTTTTTTGATAAATCCTCTCCGTAAGTACATATTTTTGTATACTGAGGAGAAGCTACTGATGCAGAGTTTGTTTGCATATCCATTACTAGCGGAGATAATCCATGCACTACTGGATGACCTGGCTTAATTATTTGAATTAAAGCTATAATTCCTAACAATTCAGCATTGTTCATTACTATTGTTCCGGCAGATGTTATAGGTGATGTAGCTCCTGACATACTTCCAACTGTTACAGCAATCGCTTGATTATATTCACAGCATAAGAATATTGACTCTACAGTTTCAGGTGTTATACTTAATGGACTTAATGGATTCATCCAAGATAACGTTTTTGGAGAGTTTGTAAGATTCTCTTTTCCTCCAAATAATATACATCCCATTTCCATTAGTTGCTTAAATATTTCATGTTTTGTTGGCATAAATATAATTGGCTTATCTGTTTTGTACATATTAGCAAATGTCATTATTTGATAACTTAAATCTTGATTTACTTCGTTTGGTTGGGCAAGTATACCGCCATTTATACCATGAAATGGTGATTGATGAATTATTTCTAGTATATTTAAATGATCCTCAAGTACTGCATCCCTTATGTGACCATCAAAATCTCTTATTTTTGAACATCCATATCCACATGTATAGGTATGAGTTTCTCTACTTATACGTAAGCTATTTTTAGGATTTCTTGCATCTAATTTAAACTCACTTGGAGCTGTTCCTACATATTTATTTATTTCTTCCTCAGTAAAATATGCTCTTGATCCTTCTACTCTTATGCCTGCACTCCTTAATACGTCTAGTGCTCTTTCACTTTTAAACTCCATTCCCACTTCTTCTAACACTTGTATTGTCGCATTATGAAGTCTATCTACATTTTCCATTCTAGTACTCATATACTTATCTCCTTTATTTTTAGACTTAATTAAGCATTACAAACATTAGACAGCATTTGTTTACATAATATAACTGCAGAAGAACCATCTTCAGAGTATCCATCTGCACCTATTTCATTAGCAAATTCTTGGCTTACTGGAGCTCCCCCAACTGCTATTTTTACCTTCAATCCATTATTTCTTAATAACTGTACTGTTTCCCTCATAGCTGGCATTGTTGTAGTTAATAAAGCTGATAACCCCACTATATCAGCTTTATACTCTTTAGCTGCTTCAACAAATTTTTGTGGACTTTGATCTATTCCTAAATCTATTACTTTAAATCCCGAACTTTCTAGCATCATAGCCACTAAATTTTTACCTATATCATGTAAATCTCCTTCAACCGTTCCTATTACTACAGTTCCTAATGATTTCATATCTCCCTCTTGCATTCTAGGTTTTAAGTATTCTAAACCTATCTGCATTGTTTCCGCACTCATTAATACTTCAGGAACAAATAATTCTCCACTTGCCATCATTGGCCCTATTATGTTCATGGCTTCAATTAATGCATCGTTTACTATTTGTGATACTAATACTCCATCTTCTATAGCTGCCTCTATCACTTCAACTATTTCTTCATCTTCCCCTTCTATTACTAAAGTTCTTATATCTTCTATATAGTTTTTCATAATACCCCTCCAACAATCTTTTACATTATCAATTTTTTATATTTATATATTTACTACTCTAACATTCCTTTTCTATGAGCTTTTAGGTATTTTTTAGAGAATTTATCTTTATTTAATAAAGCTTCCCCTCCATATATCATACTCATCATCTTTGTATTACCTGGATCTAAAACTGCACCATCTAAACCAGCATACATACACATACCTAAATACGTTCTATTTAATAATCCTCTATTTGGCAGACCAAATGAAACATTACTTAAACCACACATAAAGTGCACCTCTGGGAATTTATTTTTTATTCTAGATATTGTGTTAAGAGCTACCATTCCCATATTTCCATCTGTGCTAACTGGTTGTATAAGAGGATCTATAAACATATTTTCATATGGTACTCCATCATTATACATTCTATTTATCAAATTTTCCCCAATTTGAACTCTTACATCATCGCTTGGACTGATACCGTTTTCTTCATCTATAACTAATGCTACTATTTTTGCATTATATTTCTTTACTAATTCTATTATTTCATCATATCTTTCATTTTCTGCTGTTATTGAATTTATCATAGGAATTCCTTTATGTACTTTTAATGCGGCTTCTAATGCTTTTGGATTTGGACTATCTACGCATAAAGGTTTCTCTATAACCTCTTGCACAACCTCTACTAGCCAAGATAACGCTTCTACCTCTTCATCAATTAATGTTCCGCAATTGACATCTATATAATCAGCACCTTGTTTAACTTGACGCAGTGCTAATTCCTGGATAAATTCTTTATCCCTATTTTTTACAGCTTCTGTTATTCCTTTTAGGCTCGTATTTATTTTCTCTCCAACTATTATCACTCAATATCCTCCTTTACCAGTTCCATACTTCTTTTATCTATAATACATTGCTACACTATATGGAAAATTTTCCATTTTGTAATACTGTTAAGTTCTTGTTAATTTAATAATATTACAATTTGAGTATTATTTTTTTGTTCAATATTATTATATTTTGCTCTATTTGATTTTGAGTAATTTATCTATATTCTTACTCAGAAAATTTTTCATTTCTATTACATCTTTTGTATAATAGTCAGCCCCTATTTCTCTAGCATATTGTGCTGTTACCGGGAATCCTCCCACAAAAATTATAATATTATCTCTTAAATTTTCTTTTTCAATTTCTTTAATTATGTACTTCATCTCTTTTATGGTCGTTGTTAATAAAGCTGATATCATCAACATATCTGGCTTGTATTCTTTTATTGCTGTTACAAATTCTTCTTTACTTACATCAACACCTAAATCTATAATTTCTATATTTAAAGTAGATATTGCTGTTTTTACTAGGTTTTTTCCAATATCATGAAAATCACCCTCCACAGTTCCAATTATCACTCTTCCCTTATATTTTTCTTTTGTTTTTGTATGCTCTTCTAAATGCTCTAGACCTGCATTAAACGCTCTTGTAGCAAGGAGTGCCTCTGGTATTAATACATTTTGAGTTTTAAATTTATTTGCTAATATATCAATACCTCTCATTAGCCCTTGATTTAAGATATTTTCTACAGGGTACTTTGTAGCTATTCCTTTATTTATTAACCTTACAACTTCTTCAGCTTCTCCTTCTATTATATTCTGACTTATTTCTTCATATATATCCATATTCTCTCTCCTTTTTTATTTTGTTTTACTAGCTTTTAACTCTATTTGAAAGTATAAAAAAATATACTTTCAATTCAGAAAGTACTGATAACCATCCTATTATAAAAATTTATTTCTATAATTCCCTGGAGTAACTCCAATAATTTTTTTAAATACTTTTGTGAAATGGCTTTGGCTACTAAAGCCTACTTTATTTATTATTTCTACCATACTTAATTCTCTTTTTTTCATTAACTGTATAGATTTTTCTATCCTCACTCTTGTTATGTACTCATTTACAGTACAACTTAAATTTTTTCTAAATAGATAACATAAATATGATGTACTAATAAATATATTTTCTGAAACAGAATCAATAGTTATTTTTTCGTCATAATTATCGTCTATATACTCTTTTGCCGACTTTAAAATACTTGTATGGTCATCATTTGATAAAATATATATTAAATCTAATAATTCTAATGTATATTTATTTAGTTCAAATGATACCTCATCAAACCCTTTTGATTTTATTATTTTTTTCTTATACCCCTTTGTAATTTCTATAGATACACTACTTTCTATTCCTGATTCTGTTGCTGCTCTAGATATTAATATCATTAAATCTATAATCATCTCTTTCATTTCATTCAATTCGAATTTACATAAAATTTCAATGTTTGTGAGTAATGTTGGAACCATATCAACTACTTTATCTTTATTTCCAATTCTTATATATTGTAAAAATTTCTTTTCATCTGACAAATAAATTGAATAATCAACTTTTAATCCATCTACTTTTTTCCTACTTTCCATTTTATCTATAATAGTATTTCTCCAATTTATTAGGTTTTTTTGTTCTATAAAAGTATTGTTATTAGTTCTTGAGAGGTATTTGACTACAATAGCTAACATATTTGCTACAGATTGGCTTTTATCTGCAGATATTATATTTAATTTCATAGATTTTTCTTTTAGTGACTCAATATCATCTATATACTTATTAAACTGCTCTAATTCCTTTAAGAAAATCTTATCTGGTTTCCACAATAATACTTGACCACATACAATTGTACCTATATGAACTTTATCTATTATAATAGGAACTGCCCACATTACAAGTCCTGCATGACATCTAAAAAAATATGGTTCGTTCCATTTAAAAGCTTCCTCTGATGCCTTTTTATATGAATTAACACACATAACCTGTCCATTTGTACTATTCTTTATGTGAGAACAAAATTCACTACTTTTAACCTCCTTACCCTCCAAAAGATTTTCACCATAAATATTTACAATATGAATATTTAAACCTGTTGATTTCGAAAAATCATCTAGCATTTCTATTAAATATCTCTCATCTAAAAAATCTATTTTATTACACATTTCAACACCTTCCCCCTTTTGTTCATCACCTTATGTATTTCTACAATTTCATCCTTATTTCCTCTTAAAAAGAAAAAAGATATTTAATTTTTCGAATTATACGACAAATCAAATATCTTTTCTATTATCTACTATATATTTTAAAAACCTCTATAATATTCTGGATTGAAATAACTATTTTCAGCAATATAGTCAATTGTGTCTAACATCTTTTGTTTATCAATATTCAAGGTTCCTGATAGATTTATATAATTTGATGCATGATTAGATCTAAATATTGTACCTTGGCTATCTACATTTTCGATGAATAATTTTACCTCATCAACCACATCTAAAGCTGTCAATAACTCTATTTTATTTGATTGAATGTCTTGGTATATAGGCATATCTTCATCTATTAAAAGTGTTAAAAATCCTAAATAGTCTGGTTTTATTAAACTAACAACATTTGCTGAATTAATAGCATGTTCTTTTAATAATTTTTTGCCTCCTAGTCCAGATATTAATGTCATAGACAACTTTATATTCGCAGCTTTAATTTTTTGTCCAGCACTTACCATTTCTTCTGATGTGACACCTTTTTTTACATTTTTTAATACAGTATCATCACCAGATTCTAGTCCTACATATACCATTTCTAGGCCTGCTTCTTTCAGTTGTTTTAGTTCTTCCACAGTTTTGTTCAATATATCATTAGGAGCTCCATATGTTGCTATTCTTTCTAATTCTGGGAATATATCTTTAGCTTTATTTATTATATATAATAAGTCATTCGTTTTTACTATTAAAGCATCACCATCTGCTAGAAAGATACGCCTAACACCATTAGTATAATATTTTCTAGCTATTTCTAAATCTTCAACCACTTCTTCTAAATTTCTTATCCTAAACTTTTTTTCTTTATACATTGAACAAAATGTACAATTATTTCTTGCACATCCGATTGTCAGCTGTATGATTAGGCTATCAGCTTCACTTGGAGGTCTATAAACAGAACCCTCGTATCTCATAGTATTATCCTCATCCCTTCCCAAACTATATATATAATAGTCTAAATATTAACTTTTATTACTATAAGTTTGAATATATCTCTTTATCTAAAATAATATATTACCTAATTTCAATTCTTTCTATTTTAATTTTCTTGACCTAATTCAAGTATTTTCTGTTTTTTAATATCATCTTTAACTAACAACCTTTTTAATGTTGCTGATTGAATAAACGTAAAAAGTACCCCAAGTATTATAGAATATATCCCATAATTAAAAATACCCAATAATATTATACAAATATTTATATACCTCATTGCAACTGCAATATTTATATTATTATTTTTATGATGTAATATTAATGCTATAATATCAAATCCAACAGTTGATGATTTAGCAGCTATACATAAATAGTACCCTACTCCAACCATAATTGCAGATATCAATACCTCTAAATAAACATTTATATCTATACTTACATTTAAACCATGAAACACATTAAAAAACACCATATAACATAAACTACTTATTATAGATTTCAAAAAATATTCTTTTCCTAAAAAAATCAAACATACCATTAACAAAGTAACCGTAATAAAATTCACCAAAATACCTATATCAATTCCTATAAACGATTCTATAATTAGTGAAAAACTAGTGACTCCACCGTTTATTATTTTATTTGGTACAGTTATAATTGCATAAGCTGACGTAATCAAGATATTACCTAGTACTATACTTAGAATATCTATCATATTTTCAGTATTTATCTTTTTACTTATCTTTTTTATATAATCTATCATAGCAACTCCCAATCTATAAGCTTTTTATAAATTCATCGTACTTGTTTTTTGTAGTATTAACCTCAACACTTAGCTTAGACTTGTTGCTTTGTAGCGCTCTTAAAATTCCTTCAACACGCATTTCTAAATTACACACATTCTCATAAGATTGCTTGATATGCTTATCTACTGAAAGATCACTAAATATATTATCAAAGAAAATATCAAAAGTCCTTGTTGTACTATCAAACCCTACTCCACTAAGATTTACATCACTTAATTCCTTATTAAAAGAATTAACTAAATTTGATATTTTAGAAAAATGCATTTGAGCTTCATCTATTTTACTATGCTTAGCCATAGAACTTAGTAAATCTCCACCAATTATATCAAGCGTGCTCCACGTTTTTGCAGAATCTAGTAATTTTTTAGCTTGTGATATTTCACCTATTAGACTATTACCTACAGATATTGATTCATCTATTTCTTTGATCTCTTTAAGATAGCTATCTATCTTCTCTTCTATATCTATTATTTTATTTTTAGTATCTTCATCTCCATAAATGTTGATTAGCTCAATTTTCTTTTTTAATAAGTTAGAATATTCACTTTCATATTTTGATAAACTAGTTAGCCTTGATATTATGTCATTTATATTGGATTTGATTGAATTTACCTCTGATTTACACCCATCATATTTAATTTTTGCCATTATGTATTCTTGTTCTTCTTTTTCTATTTTTTCTTCTTTATTTCCCATAACTGTAGATACTAAATTTGATAATGTTAGTTTATTTAAATTATCTACATCTCTTTTTTCTTTTATAAGGTTGGTTTCTAATTCATTTAATACTTTTTCACTTTTGTATAATTCTTTTTTTAATTCTTCTAGTTTCTTTTCTAGTACATACTTTTGTGCTACATGCTTTTTTGCGTTTTCTATTTGTATATTTACATTTTCTAACATATTTTAATTTCCCCCTTTTGATATATGTGAATGATTTTATTGTATCATATTTATCAAAATAATTTATAAAAGAAATGGAGCCTATTTAGACTCCATTTCTTCTATAAATTATTAGTTTAATAAACCGGTATCCATATCTCACATCTATACTCAAATTCATCATCCTGATACACCTCTAACTGAGGTAAGTCATCTATTTTATAATTGCAACTATACAACCAACTAGAATATATCCTATCCCACGTATAATCTATACAATAAGGATACTCACCCTCACACTTAAACACCAACAATACTTTCAAAACCATTCATACCATATAACTCATCTAAATACCCCTTAGAATCATATAAGCTCCATATCATAGTAGTTGAAATACTATCACTTGAAACACTTTCATAATTTCCAGCTAATATAATTTCACCCTTATCTTCAATTGTATATGACAAAGGAGGCTCTTGACTAAGCGTTAGACTTATTTGTAATGGATAGAATTTTTTAAGCTCAGCCTTTTTACTTTCATTTGGATTGACATTGTGAAACCTTTTGAATGCTTTGCTAAAAGCTTCTGGTGATTCATATCCCACATCTAAAGACACATCCAACACTGATTTATCACTATTTTTTAACAAATCTCCAGCTATACTTAACCTTCTATTTCTAATATACTCTGACACGGTCATTTTAGTTAATACATTGAATGCCCTACTAAAATGACCATAGCTTACATTTACACTCTTAGCCACATCAACTGCGCATAAACTAGGATCTTGTAAATTCTCTTCTATATAATTTAATGCCTTAGTTATAATCTCTATCCAATCCATTTTTTAATTTCCTCTTTTTTTAATTTTACTAGGTTAAAATATTAATATAAAATCATTTAATTTATTAAAAAGTTTAATAAAATATCTTTATTAGTACATAATACTACAATTAAATAATATTAACTCTAATTGGGTGTAACCCTACACCCTCTATCTCATTTGCAAATGCCTTTGAGAATACTTTCTTTATTATTTGATAACTTCCATTTACATCACTATTTATTATTAATGATTTATTCGATTTAAATAAACCTCTTTTTATTCTTCTCGATTTATTATAATATTCTTTCTTAGGCTCTTCATTATCTA
>NZ_JBOFYU010000203.1:0-5687 GCF_051654825.1 Clostridium sp. | reverse complement strand
CAATAAAGAAATAGCTAGTGAATTATTTTTGAGTGAAGGAACTGTTAGAAATAGTATAACTACTATACTTCAAAAATTAAACTTAAGAGATAGAACACAATTAGCTATATTTTATTATAAAAACAAATAAAACTTTTTTACTTAGTAATTAATTCTAATGCTTGTAAAAAATAAAAACACAATAATTTATAGTAAGTTATTGTGTTTTTAATATATCATATCATATTTTCAAATATCTTATAAAAATTTATTATCCCATATCCCCACTCTTGATTTGGATAAACTTCTTTACCTCTTCTTATAACCCCTCTTCTTAAAAATGTTTTAATACTTTGTGAATACATATATGGATAATTCCCTTGTGTAATCCCCCATTCAAAAAGCAATACACAAGCCCCTGCACCAACTGCTGCTGCTAAACTTGTACCATTTATTAATCGTGTAGTATTATTTAAACCTACTGTTAATGTATTAACTCCACCTGCAGCAAAATCTATTTTGCTTATAAATTCATCTCTAAAAGATGAACCAGAATAGCTAAGCATATTTTTATTATTTTGGTTATATGCAGCTACAGTAACAACAAAGTCTGAATCCCCTGGAACAGTAATAGTTCCAAATGGATCACTTGGTGCAAATCTTGTTCCTGGCTTTACTACGCCCCTTTGTAATAACCAAGCGTTAAATTTAGCCATTTCTCCACTTCTCAACTTTAATTTAATTACCCATATGCCAGGTGATATATCTTTAAAATATATTGATATAAATTCTTCTCCTGTATATTCTTCTGGAATAAAATATCTTATTTCTGATTTAGACTTTTCAAATACAAAGCTATTTTCACTAATTTCATTAGTGGCAATATGCACAAATCCTGTTTCCTCTCCTGATGGAGAAATTAAATTTACTTCAACTATATTAGGCAAATCAATCCATATATCAACCAGCATATACTTTTGCTTTTCCCTAATCATTAACTCTATATTTTCATCATTACTTTTATTTGAAATAATACCAGATACATGCCCATCTTGATCTCCTTCATTTCCAGCTCCTGTAACTATTACTATTCCAACATTGCTAGATACTTTTTCTATATAACTATCAAATATACTATCTCCTTTATGATTTCCATTATTACTTCCTAAAGGTAATAGTATAACTATAGGTTTTTTTGCTTTTAGTGACATTTTTTTTAAGTATTCTATTGATGTAAAAATGGACACTAATCCATATAAAGGATTATTTACTTCTAATATTTCTTTATCTCTATTAAATTCTACTAACTTTACTATAGCAAATTCACATTCTGGTGCTATTCCTTTAATATCTTTATTCTTACCTCTTGCACCTACAATTCCAGCCATAGCTGTTCCATGACCATATTCATCTTTACTAGGCACTATATCATAAGGATTACCCTTAGACTCATATACCTCAATAGCCTTATTTATTTGTTCATTATTGTAAATTTTTCCGAATGGTATTGTTTCATCATCATGTGAGTCAGAAATTATAGTTTGGTCCCATATAGATATTATTCTGCTTTTTCCACTACTGTCTCTAAACTCTTCGTTTAAATAATCAATTCCTGTATCAATAATACCTACAATTACACCTTTTCCAGTTAAATTTAAAGGTAAATTTGCCTGCAAAAAATTAACTTCTGCAGCATCTATTGCTGATATTTCCTGTAGAGTAAAAATTTGTGGTTGTAATACACTTATTACATTGAAATTTTCTGTTTTAATAAAGTATTTATCTATTAACCCATTAATAACACTTAAACTTAAATAGTTTAATATAGGTAAATCACTTGGAATTACGCTTTCTTTAATTGATATAATAGCATATTGATCATTTATTATAGTCATATCTATGCCAGGATTAATAGTTCCATTTTCAATTAAATTTCCTGAATACTCAATAATAATATGAATATATTCAGGATTACTAAATATTTTATTATTCTTAGCCATTAATTATTTACCTCTTTTTTATACAATTGATTTATAGGACATCTTATAAATAAATTATTTACATAATACTCTTTATAATTATCAATACCTCTATATTCTCCACCTAACACATAAAACACATCTAATAAATCTAACTTTCCATATCCTAATGATTCATTTGGGTAATCATACATAGGTTCTCTTTTAGCACTATAAATTAATATACTTCTTAACTTAGTTGAATATAACCCTGTATATTTTTTATCAATTACTTGCCATTGAATTAAAAGGCATATTGATCCTGCTACTATTGCTGTAGCTGCTGAACTACCACTTACTTTAACAACTTTATTATCTTCCCCAGATGTTGTAAGGATATCAATTCCATTAGCCACTATATCTGGATTAACTAAATAATTTGTGTTAAATCCTCTCCCTGAAGCTGACTCAATAGTATTTTTTATTTCATTATAATAACCAATGGTGGTAACCTTTCTTGCAGTAGATGGAACCATTAGTGTATTTATTGGATTAGAATTTAAAAATTTCGTTCCTTCTGGCAATAATGACTTACTAGGTAACCATATATTATATCTTCCACTACTAATATATTCACCTTTTAATTGTATTTTCCATATACCTTTTTTTATATCAGTAAATACTAAGTTAAATATTTGATGGCCTGTAAAATTTTCTGGATCATAACAATAAACCTTAAGATTAGTATTAATAAAATAATAATTCTTATTTTCCATGGAGTATATCTTAGGTGAAATAAAATCTAATTCCTCTCCTGATGGAGCTATAACATTTAACGCCATTCTATCTGGCTTTTGTACCCATATAGTAAATTCTAACGTTTTCATATCCTTTCCAATATTTAATTCTGCAGTACTAATTTCTCCATCATTTTTAATATAATTTAATACATGTCCCTCATTATCCCATTCATTGCCAGTTCCAGCTATAAAAACTACGCCTTCTTTGCTTGCTAAGGAAGTTATAAACCTTGATATCATATTATTACCATCATGACTTCCTTCAGTTGTACCTAGACCTAAATAGATAACTAATGGTTTATTTAATTTTCTTGCTGTATATCTTAAATATTCAATAGCCGATAAAATTTCTGTACCATTATATACTGGTACTTCAGTCAAATTATTTTCTCTTAGTGTTTTCTTATAATTTAATGATTGTGCTAACTTTACTACAAGAAAATCGCAATCATTTGCCACCCCTTGCATTTTTCCATTATAGCCTCTTGCGCCAATTATTCCGGCCATTTTAGTTCCATGATCTATTTCATCTATACTAGGTACTATTGAGTGTGGATTACCACCGCTTTTATGGGCTTTAATAGCCTTGTTTATTTCCTCATTGGAGTAAACAGTTCCCATATTAAAATAACTCTTACTATTACTTTGAATTCCTTGATCCCAAATTTCTAAAATTCTAGATGTATCATCTTCTCTTATAAACTCTTCATTTAAATAATTTATCCCACTATCTACCATACCAACTAAAACTCCTCTTCCAGTTAGGTGTAAATATGGATTTATTTTAACACTACCTATTTCACCTGTTGTTGAAGGGTCTATCCCTTGTGAATTTTCTATTTCTTGTAATGTATATATACTTCTTCCTTCAATAAATATAATTGACGGAACATCCTTCCTTAGTCTTTGAACATCTTCATCCTTTACTGAAATAACCCCTAATGTATCAGTAATTGAGCTTCCACATGCATAATCTATTTTTTTAATTTGCTCATCAAAATCTCCCATATATTCAACTATAAAATGTTTATAATTTTCATTCATATATTGACTACAATATCTACTATTGTCCACAAAGTCCCCCCAATAAATTTCGATATATAACTTTATATTTAGAATTTTCATCTTATATAAAATCTCTTTATAAATATATATTCACTTATGCCTACTAATATTGTTCATATTGAAATATTCCCTACTACTATTTGCATTTATTTTATATTCCATCTCACTTTAATAATTATTATCTAACAATGTTATCTCTTCATAATTATATTTTCTCACATTCTATAATTAACTTTCATTATATTTTTACAATAAAATAGTTTTTTCAACTTATTTTTTAGAATTAATTATTGTTTTTTCCTCATAAATCTAATTAAACTAAAAATAGATTGACAAATTTTAAACAATATTATACACTCTTATTGACATTTTAATATTTACATAATTAAAGGGGATAATAATGAAATCAAAAAAAATCAAACTACTTACATTAACATTAGTAACTGTTTTATCATTAAGCTTATTTGCTGGATGTACAAACAGTGATGAAAAAACAGACAAGCAACCTGAAGCTGCTGATACAACTACTCAAGCATCTGAAGCACCTGCTGTTACAGATTTAGAATGGGATGCTCAACCTCAATTAGGATTAATTAAGGGCCAATACTACAAATTAGAAGAGCGTTTTAGACAAGGTCACTTAGGTATTTTAGAAGTTGTAAAAAATAATGATAAAATAGTAGAAGTTGAATTCAATGAAATGACTAGACCAAACTACTACAAACGTTATTATCAAGATGTTCCAAAACGTAATTCAGAATATAACTTTGATATGGGTGCTGCCAAAGGTGCTGCATGGATTCAAAGTGTTGTAAACGTTGAAAATCAAATGATTAAAGAACAAAGATTAACAGGAGATTTTGATGTTGTATCTGGTGCTTCAAATAGTATCGAACAAGCTATGGCTCCTATGGCTGTAAAAGTTAATGAAATGATGGTAAATCCTTCAGATATTAATTACTATGCTATTGCTGAAGAACTAGGTGGAGGATTAACTGGTAAGTTAAAGGTTTTAGTTCAAAACGGTAAAATTATAGAATGTAAATATGATGAAATATTTGCTAACTCACCAGATGATATTGAAAACCCAGAATTAAAGAAATACTATAGAGTTTCAAAATATGAAAGTATTGAATATCATGAACCATCACGTATTGGATTCAACATACAAATGGATGAGTTAAATGCTAAAGTTATAGAAACTCAAGACTTATTTGATTTAACTGGATTACCTGCAATTGAAGCTACTGGTGATTATAAATCAAGCGGTTATACTGAAAGAAATTCTGCTTGGGACAATTACTTAAAGCTAGCTGAAAAATTACATACTGAAATGAAAGCTGATGGTGTATTATAATATCATAGGCATTTGAAATACTTAAGGCTCTGGAGATTTTCCCCAGAGCCTTTTATTTTACTTTATTTTACTTTCTTTTCTTAGAAATATATCCACCAGCACCTAATAATATTGTTCCTAAAGATAAAACTCCTGCTGCTGCTGTTCCCCCTGTATTCGGCAATTTGCCATTTCCAGGCTTATTATTTGGTTTATTTGTATTTGAATTTGGTTTGTTTTGATTTTGCTGATTATTGTTATTATTTTTTAATTCTACAAGCTTAGCTTCTAATGCTACTAACTTATCTAAATTAGTTATCTTATCATTATTATTAGCTATTGTAACTAACTGTCTTGCTGATATTACTGCTTGCTCATCTGACAATTTTAAATCTTCTACCTTTGGTAGTGCATTAATTGCGTCTATTGCTGCTTGCACCTTCTTATCTTGATTTTCTTTTTCTTCCTTTAATTCACCTAATCTAGATTCTAATGCCACTAACTTATCTAAATTAGTAATACTTTCATATTTATTAGCTATTGTAACTA
>NZ_JBOFYU010000202.1:0-7229 GCF_051654825.1 Clostridium sp. | reverse complement strand
TGGAATATAGTGTAGCGAGTTAAACAGTATTTATAGTAATATAAGTACTGTTTTTATTTGAATAAATAACTAAGATTACAGAATAAATGGTAGTAATAAAAGTAGTTATTATAGTAAACACTATGGTTATTAAACAACTAACTATAGGAGTGAAAAATAAGTATGGAAGTAGTAAAAGTTAAAACTGATGAAGGTAAAGAAAGATACTATCTTGCAGATAGTGACGGATTTCCTATTAAAGCAGTATTAAAATTTATTAGATTTAAGGATAATACAAACTACTCAAGAAATACTTTAAGAATGTACTGTCAGCATTTAAAGTTATATTTTGAATATTTGGAGCAACAACAAGTTAATTTTCAAGATGTAACAATAGATAATTTAGCTTTGTTTGTTAATTGGTTACAGAATCCTTATGAAAGTTTAAAAGTTATACCAGTACTCCCTACCGATACAGCAAGAAGTCCAAGGACGATTAATATTGTTATAAATACAGTATTAGCTTTTTATGATTATATTTTAAGACATGAGGAATATAGCAATAATATATCAGATAGGCTTAAAACTTTTGTATCAACTCCAAGTAGAAATTTTAAAGGCTTCTTATATGGCATAGCTTATGACAAAAAGAAAGTTACAAGTAGTATATTAAGGATAAAAGTTCCTAAGACAAAACCTAAAACTTTATCTAAATGTGAAATTACAACACTTATAAAGACTTGTAATAATTTAAGAGATAAATTTTTATTAACCTTACTATATGAAACCGGCATCCGCATCGGCGAAGCCTTGTCATTATGGGTTGAGGATTTTGATATTAGTGAGCTAATTATAGATCTTAAAGATAGAGGTCAACTTGAAAACAATGCTGAAATTAAAACAATATCAAGCCCAAGACGAATAGATATATCACAAAATCTTGCAGATATTTTTATGGAATATATAGCTGAATATCATACTGAAGATGTTGAAACTAATCATATTTTCATTAGAATTAGTGGTAATAATAAAAATAAAGCTATGACTTATACTGGTGTGGATAATCTATTTAGAATGTTAAATAAGAAGACCGGTATATATGCTACCCCACATATGTTAAGGCATAGTTCTTTAACAGTTCTTAGAATGGCTGGTTGGCAACCAGAACTACTAAGAATTAGAGCTGGTCATAAAAATATTTACACAACAATGAATACTTATATACACCCTTCAGATGAAGAGATATCAAGAGAGTTTAAGAAAACTGAGATGAATGTGAACTTAGATTTAGATATTTATAAAGAAGGTGAATAATATGGATAACTTACAAAAGATAGAGCGTCAACAAAATAAATATGATCAAATAATTGAATATCTTAAGCAAGATAATAAATATTGGTTAGATAATGATAAATGGGATTTAACAGAGGAATTTTTTATAGGTAAAGTTGTTTGGAGTCATAGAAATATTGATTTTTCTTTATTTGAAAATCTATATTTAAAGAATGAGTTGAAGTATTATATAGTTTATTCATTCAAGGAAAACTTACTTAAAGATAAATATATTGTAAAGTTAAAAACAACATTTAAACATCTTTCAGAACACCTTAATAAGAGCTACAAAAATTATCAGAGTTTTAAGGATTTTGATAGAATATCTTTTGAATTAAAGTTCAAAAATTTTCTTTTAGATAACGGATTTTCATTAATAAATAATAAGATTAGCTCAACAGAAATGAATTCTATACCACATATATTTGAATTTATTAAAAGTTTTTATGATGATAGAGAGGAAACGGAAAAAGATATATGGTATGTAAAAAATATTAAAGGTGTAAAATATAATGCTGCTGCCACTAAGGCAGGAACTAATTGCTTAAACTTTATGTTTATATCAGTTTATTATAGAGAATTAGTTAAAAAATATTTTAGAACTATAATAACTAAAAAGTCTTTTAGTCATTGCTATAATGTGTTAACATATTTAAATTACTTTTTTAAGTCTTTTTACGAAAGAAAGTATAATGATGGTTTTTTAGAGGAATTATCGAGAGAAGATATAGAAAAATATATAGTAGTGTTAATGAGTGAAAGAAGTGATAAATCCAAAGAAGAAACTAATAAGTACATATCACAATTAAGAATTTTTATAGAAAAAATTCAAATATTTGAGTATGATAAAGCACCTAAAAAAGATATTAATAAATTAATTTTTACTGATGATATTCCTAGAAGAGAACGAAAAAATGATATCATTAAACGAGTTAAATTTATTCCAGAGCCTATATTGAAACAATTAGACAAGAATATTTCTGAATTAGATAGCCCACAATTTATACCTATGTATATTTTACTTCGTGAAACGGGGTGGCGAGGTACAGATATTTTAAACCTAAGATATAATAATTGTTTAGAGCAGGTATGGAATAATAAAGATCAAAATTATAATTACTATCTTTGTGGCGAAATAACTAAAACAGGTATAGCACAACTTAAAATCCCTATAAGAGATAAAGTTGCTAATATGGTTCAAAAAGATATTGATAAAGCTAAAGAACTTAGCACAGAAAAAAATAATCCTAAAAAGTATTTATTTAATACTTATGGAGGTAAACTAGAAGGAAAACCGTTAGCGAAGCATTCTTTATTAGCAACTATAAATAGGCTAATTGATAAAAAAGATATTAGAGATAGTAATGGTGAGTTATATCATTTTAGATTACATTCTTTAAGACATACAAGGGCTAAGGAGTACGTAGAACAAGGCGTGGGTATAAGTGTTATTCAACAGATTTTAGGACATCAGAGCTTACAGATGACTGTTCATTATGCAACTGTTAGTGAAAATATACTTTACGAGAAATGGAAGAATACAGAGGACCTAGAGCTATTTAATGTTAATGCTGAAACCAATGAATTAACTGCTATAGATGTAACAACAGATGTTGGAGAAAATTTTATTAGATATGAATATGTTAAGAAGAATTTAGATGCTGTTAGAGTTCCATTTGGGGTATGCTTTAAACCCTCTAAATTACCTTGCAAGCAACAGATGAATCATTGCTTAACTTGTGCAAGTTTTTGTACTACAATAGAAAATATACCAGAATATGAGGAAGAAATAGAAAAGGTTAAATTACAAATTGAGATTAGTAATAGATGTGGTAGAGATCTTTGGTGTGAAAAAAATAGTCAATATTTAAGTGTATTGGAAGAAACTCTACGAAAGATAAAGGAACAAAAATTAGTTCATAAAAACAGTAAGTCAAGGGAGGATTTATAATGGCCGGAAGCACTAAAGGACTAAAAGAATATGCAAAGCATAAAAGTGAAATTACCTTGGAAAAAGTTGATAAAGCCATTAGAGAGCTTTCATTGTCGGAACAAAAAATTAACTTTAATAGTGTTTCACAATTAAGTGGAGTATCCAAAACATACCTCTATAATAATGAAGACGTTAAAAATAGAATCGAGGAGCTTCGTCAGAAGCAACTAAGTAAAACTATGAACCAAAGAGCTAAATATGATAAAACTTCTAAATCAAAGGATATTATAATATTAGCTAAAGATAAGAAAATAAAAGAATTAGAACAAGAAAATAGAAAACTTAAAGAACAATTAGAGCTTATTAGAGGCAAATTATATGAAACACTGTAAGTTACATTGTTTATATGTAGCTTACGTGTAAAACTAGCAAAATATAACCGTGTACAAACAGGTACACGAGATATAGTGTGGAGGTGGAGTTTATGACACTTTTAGAACGTGATAGAGAAAAGTTAGAAGAAGGTAGAGAGCAAGGATTAAAAGAAGGATTAATAGAAGGTAAAGAAAAAGGCATAGAGATTACTAAAAGAGTATTTAAGCTTGCTGCTAAAGGTGAATCTATAAGTAAAATTGCAAAGATATGTGAAATATCAGAAAAGGAAGTTAAAGAAATTTTAGAATAAAATTAGTAATGTGAAAGTGTCTATTTTTAACTAGTGGTGACTATTTGGTAGAAGCAGTTAAAAATAGGCACTTTTTATTTTTATTATAAAGGATTTATACTATAATTATCTTGTGAATGGAAAATATAGGAGGGGTATTATGAAGCGTATATTAGTTACTGGTGGAACTGTATTTGTAAGTAAATATGTAGCAAAATATTTTCAGCTAAGAAATTATGAGGTTTATGTATTAAATAGGGGAAGTAAAAAACAATTAGATGGTGTTAAGTTAATATGTGCAGATAGAAATAATTTGAATAATTCTCTAAAGGAATATTCTTTTGATGCCATAGTAGATGTATGTGGATATAATCAAAATGATATTAAAAATATATTAGATGCAGTTGATAGTTTTAAAGATTATGTATTTATAAGTTCATCAGCTGTTTATCCTGAAACAAATCATCAGCCATTTTCAGAAAATCAAAGTATTGGATTAAATACTATATGGGGGAAATAGGGAACAGATAAGATAGAAGCAGAAAATTACTTGCTTTCAAAAGTTCCAAATGCATATATATTAAGACCACCTTACATATATGGGCCAATGCAAAATGTATATAGAGAGCCATTTATATTTGAGTGCGCATTAAAAAATAGAAAGTTTTACATACCAGGTGATGGAAGCATGAAGTTGCAGTTCTTTCATATAGACGATTTATGTAAGGTTATTGAAAAAGTTTTAGAAAAACATCCTAAAGAGCATATTTTAAATGTTGGAAATACGGAGTTAGTAGACATAAATACATTTGTGCAATTATGCTATAAAGTAGTAGGAACTCCTTTAGAAAAAGTATATGTAACAAATCATGATAATCAAAGAGATTATTTTAGCTTTCATGATTATGAATATAGCTTGGATGTATCTAGACAAGCTGGATTATTAGAAGAAGAAAAAGACTTATATGAAGGATTAAAGGAATCTTATGAGTGGTACAAAAATAACCAAAATGATGTGGTAAAAAAGGATTATATTAAATTTATTAAAGAAAATTTTGAATAAGAAGCTTGGAATAGTTTTAAACTATAATAAAAATTACATTTTTATCCTTAGAATATTAAAGGTATTGTAGGGCAAAATACTACTGAAATAAATTTTAAGGAGTGAATTGTTATGTCAAAAAACCCAAGCATAAAATGCGTTGTTAATCAATGTAAACATCATGATTGTTCTGAAAATTACTGTACATTAAATGTAATAGAAGTTGGTACTCATGAACCAGATCCAAAAGTTGTAGAATGTACAGATTGCTTATCATTTGCAAAAAAATAATATATATAGAACTGCTGTACTTATTAGTACAGCAGTTTTTTATTTAGAGAATAAAAATTTAATTATAGATTATGCTTAGTAAATTAATTTATAATTGATTTGAATTTTGGTGTTGATCTATATAAGCTTTAGTTCTAAAGTTTGTGTAATGTTGTTTTAACTTATCATTAAACATTAAGTTTTCATTTTCTGGCTCCGAGTAAGGTATTCTAAATGGATTATTGTAATGAGTATAATTTAATAAATTACTTCCCAATACTATATCATTACTAATGTCTAATTTATAGAAAACATATCCCCTTTGATTGATAGATCCAAATGGATAATTTATTGCACCAGAGATTATATCATTTTCATTTTCAAATCCAAAAATATTATTAGTAGGGATTATTTCATTACTTAATCTTGGTATAGAGGCACTATAATTTGCACCTTTATTTTCATATAATAAATTTCCATTTATAAGCTCTATATTTGCTGAAGAGCTAATTCTAAATCCATCATTCCAATACGCATGTCCATCTTTCCAATTAAAATGTTCAATTACATACATTTCACTATCTTTTAGTTCAATAAAGATACTTGTTGCTCTTAAAATATTTTTTTCAGTTTTTTTATTACTTTCAAAAATTAAATCCTCCATAGAGCTTTCAATATGCACTATATCTTGAAGTATAGAAATATCTTCATCATCTATATCTTTAAGGATATTTCCTGGAAAACCTTTTCTTATTAATATACTTCTAAATTCAGATGATTTTGATTGAATAATTTCTTTAGAATCCAGTTTAATGTGATTTGATGGTATGCAACAAAGTAAAACTATTAATACACAGCTTATTGAATATAATAAAAGAAGTTTATTGTAGCTTAATCCTTTTGAATTTTTTAATGGTTTATAATTAATAGTTTCTAAATCATAGCTTAAGCTGTAAAGAGATTTAAAAATATAAAAGTAATAAATAATTATTGGGATTGATATAAATATAATTTGTCCGAGTTGAGTTATTGCACAAATTAAGACAATTACCTGCCAAATAATAAGCTTTAAAATAGGGTCTTTTTTTATAGTTGTATTAGCCTTGTTAAAAATATCTAATAGACCTTTTCTAAATATAATAAGAAAGATTAATTGAAAAGCCATTAACAGTAACATTCTTATGTTATTGAATTGAAAGTTTACATTTAATGGTGTAGTTATATAGATTAAATTTAACATATTAAGAAATACATTTATTATTGAAAAAATCCAGCAAGTATTTAATGATGTATTTTCATTTCTTAAATTACGAAATCCACTGTATAAAAGTACTACACCTATGATAGGTAAAATATATTGTAGTCCTAAAAAGCTAAATGTCATTGATGTCATCATAAAACCAAGTGTGATATTTTTAATAGTGTTATGCCAAAAATATTTTATTTCAGTATCTTCTAAAACTTTTAAATTATTATTCATAGATCCTCCTATGTAAAATTTTTTATATAGATAATGAAGAGCTAGTATGTGATTTTATTGTAGCAATTAATTAAAGTTATATTTATATACAAGAAGCAAAAGTAAATATAATTAAATTATAGCAAAATATTACATTAAATCTATAGAAATATAGGTATAATTACAAAATTAACCTTTTTGTTATGGTAAAATTGTTTATATAAAGATTAAAGTAAATATAGTTCAGGGTTAATATAAGGCTTTAAATTTAGATAGGCACACTTATTTTTTAAAGAGAAAGCTTTATTTGAAGGTATAAAATTTGATTTTTAATTAAAAGAGCCATTGTTTCTATAAAAGAAACAATGGCTCTTTTTACTTGCTATATGAAGTTTAGGTGAATTTGCCTATGTTTTATTTTTATTATGCTAAAATTATTTATATAGTGACTAAAATTAATATAACTTAGGAATCACAAGAAATGGGCTTTATTTTAAATAAAGTGAATTTAATCTAGGTTATATGTTTGCGTTTGGGAGGTTTATTATGA
>NZ_JBOFYU010000201.1:0-9521 GCF_051654825.1 Clostridium sp. | reverse complement strand
TTATTAAACTATTCACTTGCAATCCTTAGTTTAATTTCTTCATATTTTTCAACTGATGCAATAGTTCTAATAACATTTTGGATAGAATTATTAAGTCTAGATAACTCCCTAGGGGTAGCTCCTATTTCTTTTGCACGTTGAAATAAATTACTCTCTGCATTAATTAACATATTTAAAGACTCCTGTATTATTGATATAGAAGTAATTACATTATTTAAAGACTGTTGTCTAGCAGATGAGTATTCTATAAATGCTATAGTAATATCATTTGAATAAACTATAGTATTTGGATTACCATTAACAATTAAGCTTAAAGTATTAGTTATATTTAAATTATCTGGAATTTTGCTTATATCTACAATCTCTGTTTCAATATTTACAAATATAACTTGATCTTGTATTCCAGAGTAATTATTAAAGTCTATTGTTATTTCTCCATAAGACATATTTTCAGGGAAAGTCACCATACTTTCTATACTTTCCCCATTAGCTAGTTTAACACTGCTATTTTCTAAAGTAAATGCTAAGCCAGGAGCTAATACATCACTAACTGAAAAGTTGTTATAGGTAAAGTTATCAGAATTTTGAGGTATAGTAAATACCCCTGTAAATAATATATTTTGACCAGTTTCTAATAATATTTGTGAATTATCTACCGTTTGATATAAAGTTAATAAGTTTATAAAATTTACGGCTATAGATTGAGTACTAATAACTGTTGATGAATCATTATTAAAACCTAAATCAACATTTATTGCTGAGTTATTTCCAAGTTGATTTATATCATTTATCTTAGTACCTAATGTGATTGTAATTATCATATTATTGTAATTAGCAGAATTAGTAATATCAATAGAAAGTCTACCAGTATTTTTATTATAAACATAATTTACATCAACTTCTGGATTACTGTTACTTCTTAAAAATTGTGGCATTACTCGTAAAAGGCTACGAGAATTTGATGTATTATTAGAACTACTTATTGTTACAGAAGTTGTAGATGGATTAAATATTAATCCATTTGGAATAGTAGCAATAACATTGTATATTAAATGATTTGTATCATATGGACTAGCTAGAAACACCATTGTGAAGTTTGCATCATTTCCATTTATACCTTGTATTGTTTGGTTAATACTATTTGGATGAATTGATATTTCATTTGATTGAATAGTTGTAAAATATACATCTACTTCATCAGATGCAGTTGATAAATTAGAATTATTATTAACATTTACATAAGCAGTATTGCTAATGACCATATCCATTTGTATCTGCGAAGCATCTTTTACTTTGCTTCCAATATAGACTTCAATGCTATTTCCAGCAATATCTATATTATTAACTATATTTATTTTAATTTCATTAAACCTTTTGTCAAAGGTATATTGCCAATTTGGAATTATACTATTATTTACTTTAATAAAAGTAGTATTTGGATCAAATATTAAACCATTAGCTAGATAATCTATAACAGTAAAATTATTATATAAGGTATAGTCATAAGGTGCTGTAAATTGAATTAGGAATGTAATTGCTGTACCGTCTATTAATACTATTGGTTTTGTAGTATTTGTTTCCATTTTACTGTTAACCCTCCTTGTAACATAAAGCTTGTATTAAAGGTTATCTAAATAAAGACTATAGTTTATATTTAGATAACCTAAACTAATAATTTAAATTAAATTTTTATTTGGTATAAGCAACTACAGCTTTAGTAACTGTATCTAATGGCTTAATAAATATAGTTGTAACTGTATTTGAAGTTGTTGTTGGGTTTTCACCTATAGAAAGATCGAAAGTATTATTGAATGAATTTTCAATGGCATGGTTATCAGTAATATTTACTTTTAATACAATTGAAATTAATTCATTGTTAATACTACTTGAGTTAGTAAAGGAATACTGTGCTACATTACCAGTTAAGGTACTCCAAGTACCGTCTACATCTGTAGGAGTTGTACCATATAAAACTGTAGAATCACTTGTTGATAGAGTTGTTCCTGTTGGTAGTTGCATTTGTATTGTTACGTTGTATGGATCACTATAATTTGGTGCAGTTAAGCTTCCATCAAATTCTACTAAATCTCCAAGTACTGCATTAATAGCCCTATCATTTGGGGAAGTTGTGTTATTAATTGCATATGATTGGAAAGTTTCAAAATCAACAGTTATAGAATTTGAATTTTGATTTAAACCAGCTGTTCCATTTACATCTATAGAAGCTGTATTAGCTAATTGGCCAGACACAACTTTAGTCATGTCTGTCACAGTGCTACCTATTGTAACAACAATATTATTTCCAGCTACATTATTATTGTTATTAATAGTTGCAGTTACTACTGTTTGATTACCTATAGTTTCAGAGGTTATTGAATAATCTCCAGGAGAAGTTAAAGCTGTACCATTAGCAGTAATATTAGAGTTTGCTGCTGTATAACTTAATCCTGCAGCTAAGGTATCTGTTAAAATATAAGTGGTATAATTCGTTTTGTCTGAAGAAGCTGTAAAAGCTACTGTAAAGTTAACTAATTGACCATTATATAGAGGTCTGTTATCAGCCATAAATATCCCTTCTTTTAAATAAATTTGTTGGTACAATACATAATATGCATAACTTTGATATTGTTTCATAATTATTAAACTTTCATTTTATTTTATATGTAAATTTAACTGCGTAAGATAAGTAAATATAGCTTACAAAGAATATTGATAAAAATAAAGGTTACAAATTTAAAATCTATTTTTGTTAAGATTAAGTATGGATATTTATTATTAATAAGTAATTAACATTTTGTAACATAATTGAAATTGATTTTATATAGGAATATAATTAATTTAAAAGAAAATAATAGTTATAAACAAAGGAGTGATTGTATGAGTAGTTATAGTACAACGAAACAAAATTATTTAGAAATTTTAAAAACATTTTTTATGGCACTTATATTTTTAGGGATAGGATCTTATATAGGAGTTAAATTTATACCACCAACATTTAGGTACTACATGAATTTAGCTTTTGTAGTAGTAATTTTATTTTCTATGTTTTCTAAAAAAGGCGGATTTATTAGAACAAAGGCTAGCATGTATATATATGCTCTTATTTTAGGTATTTTAACTGGATCAACGTATATTTATTATTTTTATAATTTAGGGGCTGGAACATTTATTTCAGTAGTGTTAGGTGTTATTTTAATATTTGCAATGGCATATATAGTGGCTTCACGCTCTACTGAAGAAAAGTTGTTTAGCATGACACCTATGATTTTTGGTGGAATATTTGTATTATTTATATTAGAAATTATAAATATATTTATTTTTAAATTTGGAACTTTTGATATAATTTTATCAGCAATAGGAATAGGTATTTATTCTATATATGCAATGGTAATAATGAAGTCTATACAAGTTAGATGTAGATATGGAACATTATCAGAAAGTGAAGTAGTAAACTTAGCATATTCTGTATTTATAAGTTTCCTAAACTTACTTTTAGACTTATTAAGATTAGTATCAATTATAAATCGAGAAGATTAAAAAGTTATTTAATGAAAGCGCTAAAATTTAATTTTAGTGCTTTTTTATTTTTTTTAAATAAAATGATGATATAGAAAATTTAATTAATAAATTAACTTATTCTATTAAAATACATAAAATAAAAAGTGTGAATTAATGTTTTGGAGTTTTAAATGACTAATAAAGAAGTAGAAGGGTTTAAGGATACCTTTATTTCTAATTTTTATCCTTGTAGTAATTATAGTAAGTGTACAAATTTATTAGTTTCAAAGGGAGTAAGGTATAATAATTGCTTAGAATATGCAATAACCTTATTAAGGTTTGAAACTACAATTTTAGGAGAGTGTAGTAAGATAATTAAAGCAGAGCTAAATTTGTATGTTGAAGGAATTTGTTCTTGTGAAGAAGAGATAACAATAATAGCAAGTAAGATTTTAACCCCATATAATGATCAAACAGTTTGTTGGAATTCAGGAGTAAGATTTAGTAATTGTGGATATAAAAAAACTATTTCATCGAAAACAAGATGTGAATTTATAAAAATAGATGTAACTGATATAGTAAGAAGTTGGAGAAAAAAAGAGTCACCTAATTACGGTATAGCTATAGTTGCTGAAAGTAACATTGAACAATTATGGCTTGGATCAAGTAAAGGCAAACATAAGAATTATATTTCAGTGGAGTGTGATGATAATACATGTTGTCCATGTATTAAGGAATATCTTAATGCAAAAAGCAAAGAAATTTATAAATTAAATTCATTTGAAGCTATAGAATTTATATATAAAAAAGAAGATAAATGTGAAGTAGAAAGTGAAATAGTATTAGAAAAAGAAAAAACATACTTAATTCAATATTCTATTAGAGGAGAAAGTTTAGAAAATATATTAAGGTTTGCGTTAGAAATAAAGGAAGAAGATAAAAAAGCTTTTAAAATAATTTCAGTAGAAGAATCGAAAAATGAATGTGAATATGGATATGGAAGTATGTGGGGGACAGTCAATATTGAAGTAAAGGAAACTTCGAAAATAAGAATTATGAATATATCTAAAAATGAAGCTATAAATGTTTTTGCTAACATAAATATATTAGAAATAGGGTAGGAGTATATATATATAGCTTTATTGATGTAATTAAAAATGGACAAACTGTTTTAAAAGAAAAAGTAAAAGCATATTGATATTGCTGTTTTAATGATATCTATATGCTTTTAATACTTCAAAATGTATAAGAGAAAATTTAATGTGAAGTACTTAAACTTGTTTATCAGCAATATTTATTAAGTATTACATTACCAACATCTATTTAAAACTTAGTCATTATTTAAAATAAGTATAGAAATTTTAGTAACAAAATTATCATACCCAAAAACAGAAAGTTCATCTAAAATAACATCCTCGTAAATGATACTATCTAAAGAAATAGAATTCGTTTGTGAGTATTCTAAAATTTTTTTATATGTCTCTCCAATAGAGCCTAAGCTATTATTATGATAAGCAATTAAATAATTACCAGATTTTTTAATAAATAAATCACCTTTTTCATGTTTCTTTAAAACTTTAGTATAATAAAACTTATATGAAGTATATTCTTCATTTTTAATATTAGACAAATTTATGATTTGTCCAATTGATTGTGGGATTATAATATTTCTATCATAACAGTTTTTTATATGCTTAGAAAATGAAAGTGCTACTTCTTTTTCATTGTTAGTTTTATTAATTTTAGTAATTAAAAGCTTTTCCTCTTTAAAGTATTCACTTGAAATAGAATTTGTATCTACCTCTATAATTTCTTTTGTTTGATCCTTTCTTTGTTTTATTAACTCCTTCATCCAAAGTAAGTTTTGAATTTTATTATTAATTTCTTTTTCTTCTTTTTCTAAAAGTTGTATTAATGATTTAGGATTTCTTTTATCTAAATGATTTTTTATCTCCTTTAAAGTCATACCTAATTCCTTTAATGTTGAAATAACGAAAAATGGTTCAACTTGAAATACAGAATAATATCTATAATTATTTTCATCAGTAATTTCAGGAGAGAAAATACCTATGGAGTCATAATAAAATAAAGTGTTTTTAGTAGTTCTAACTATTTTAGCAAATTCACCTGTTGTAAGATGCAAAGTTTTATTTTTCATTTTAATTTCTCCTAGTAATATTGAATGTTTATATTTATAATAGCCTATGAAATTTAATAATTCAACAATACAAAATTGCTCCCTTTATTTTAGTAAAGATTTCTGAATAATATTAAAATAATACAAAATACTAGTCTGTTTTTTAGAAAAAATAAAAATTATCATGAAAAAACTTAATTTAAATAATATTATGAATATTACATATAATACGATAAAAAGAGAAAAATGCAATTTTATGCTTGCAATATTTCAAAAACTAATTTATAATAAAGTAAAAGGAAATGATTGGATTGATAGAGGTGCGGTATTTATTAGTATTAGTAATGAGCAAAGCAGCTATGAGTTACTAAAAAAGGAACTATCGCCGAAGTCTACAGTTTGTGCTAAAAGACTGTATTCTGGGTATATAGAAAATATCTATATAACTGTCACATTAGTTTGTGGAGTGCTATTATTTTTGGGGAATTATGCTTTATATAATAATAAATGTATAATTTTGACCTTAAGTAAGTACACTTAAGGTCTTTTTTAGTTTATTCTTATAAATAATTAATGAAATATGTTCAAGTCAATATTGCATATATCTAAAATTATTAGAATTTTCAATCTACAAATCCTTTTAGATAAGTAAGACATAAGGGGGAAGCAAAATGATTATTGGAGCATTAAAAGAAATTAAGCCTGGTGAATCTAGAGTTATAGTTACACCAGTAGAAGTAGAGGAGTTAGTAAGTGATGGACATGAAGTTTTAGTCCAAGCAGGAGCAGGTTACATAGCAGGATTTTATGATGAAGAATATATAAATGCTGGAGCTAAAATTATAGAAACTAGAGAAGAAGTTTATGAAAAATCAGAAATGATTTTAAAGGTAAAGGAATTCTTTGAGGAAGAATATAACCTTTTAAAGAAGGATCAAATATTATTTGCATGTATTCATCCAGCTTCTAATAGAGAAGAAGTTGATGCATTATTAGAAAAAGAAGTTATTGCATTTACAGCAGAGGATTCACATAGATATGGATCACCTAATTGCGAAGTTGCAGGAAAGCTTGGTGCTTTAATGGGTGTAAATTATCTTTTAAATAGTAATGGTGGTTCAGGGAAGTTAATTGCTGGTATTGGTGGAGCGCCTGGTGCAAATGTTATTGTGCTTGGAGCTGGTATTGTTGGAAAGGGAGCTATCCAAATTTTATCTTCACTTGGAGCGCAAGTAACTGTAATGGATGTAAATATAGGAACAATGAGAGATTGCCAAGATATATATCCAGCTAATGTTAGAACAATGTTTTCAAACAAAGCTAATATAAAAGCATTACTTCCAACTACTGATTTAGTAGTAAATTGCGTTAAATGGCCAAAACATAGAACAGATCATTTAATAACAAAGGATATGCTTAATTTAATGAGAAAAGGATCTGTAATTGTAGATATTAGTGCTGATGTAGGTGGTGCTATCGAAACATATAGACCGACTACTCATGAAGATCCTATATATGAAGTTAATGGGGTAATTCATTATGGGGTTGATAATATTCCAGGAGCAGCAGCTCATACTACATCAATTGCATATGCAGCAAGTGTACTTCCACATATTAGATCTATTGCTAATAATGGGGTGAAAAATGCTTGTGAAAGAGATGGATACTTAAGAAGAAGTATGACAGCTTATAAAGGAATACTTACTCATGAGGAAACTAGTGTTATTCAAAGTAGAGAATGGACTAGCCCAGAGACAATATTAAATTTAGATATTAATAAAATTGATGTAGCACCAAAGGCTACTACAACTGTAGCAAAATAAATAGATAAGGATAAAAAAGGGGGACGAAATAGATGGAAGCAGGAGCACACTTAGGATTTATATCGATACTTCCACCAATAATTGCAATAGCATTAGCATTTAAGACAAGAAATACAATATTCTCATTATTTGTTGCAATTTTTGTTGGGGTATTATTAGCGGGGAATGGACTTTTAGCCTTTCCAAATTTATTAAAAACAGCATTAGGTAACACAAGTTTTTCATGGATATTACTTTTAGAGTTATTCATAGGTATTTTAATAGCATTCTTCCAAAGAACAGGGGCAATTCAAGGATTTACAGATTTAATGGAAAAGAAAAATTTAGGAAGAGTAAAGATACAATTAACATCATGGGTAATGGGTATGTTTGTATTCTTTAGTGATTACTTCAGTCCTTTATTTGTAGGATCAACTATGAGAAGTTTATCAGATAAAGCTAAGATTTCTAGAGAAAAGCTTGCTTATATAGCTGATTCAACATCAGCACCAGTTAGCGTATTAGTACCTATTACTGGATGGGCAGTTTATATTTCAGGATTATTAGTTGGACTTGGTCCAATAGCTAATCAAGAAATGGCAATGAGTACATTTGTAAAATCTTCTTTCTTTAACTTTTATGCAATTGGGGCAGTTTTAATGGTTGGATTAATAGGGGCAAAAATTATTCCAGACTTTGGACCAATGAAAAAGGCAGAAGAAAGAGCTTTAAAAGAAGGAAAGGTTTTAAGAGATGGGGCAGAACCTTTAGTAGGAAAAGAGCTTACAGATACAGCTGCATATCCTGGATATAAAACAAATGTATTTTTAAACTTTATTTTACCAGTTTTAATAGTTATATCTATAGCAGTTGGAACATTTATAACTTTAAAATCAGCAAAAACTATGGAAGCATTTATGGCTGCAGTAGTATTTTTAGGAATAGTTATGAGAATTAAGGGAATTCCTTTTAAAGATATAATGGAAACAGCTATATCAGGAATGAAGGGTGTTATGCCTGCGATTATAATACTTGCATTATCTTATTCAATAAACGAATTAAGTAAAGAAATAGGAACTGCAAATTATATAATTGAAATGACTAGAGTTTGGATGAGTCCAGTAGTATTACCTGCATTAACATTTGGAATTGCAGCTATAATAGCATTTTCAACTGGAACATCATGGGGAACATTTGCTATAGTTATTCCTATAGCAGTACCAATGGCATTAAACTTTGCTGGTGGAGAAGTAACGACTTTAGTGTTAGCAACTATTTCAGCAGTTGCAGGTGGAGGAGTATTTGGGGATCACTGCTCACCTTTATCAGATACAACAATATTAGCATCTACAGGTGCAGCTTCGGATCACTTAGATCACGTAAGAACTCAAGCACCTTATGCATTAGTAGTTTCAGCAATAGCAATAATTTTATATTTAGTAATAGGATTTATAGGGGCTTAATTATATATTAGAGAAAAACCTAACGATAAACTCAGTTTATTGTTAGGTTTTTTTTATTAATATTGAATGTAAAGGAGTTGTAAAATTACGTAGAAAAATTGATTTACAATATTTAGTAAAATATAATTAAGATATAAGGAAAATATTTACAAATATTTATCCGATATATTTTGAATAGTTTTAATAAATATAATAAAGGAGGTGTTTAATAATAGGATTAATATTAGGTAAAAACTTATTAAGAATTTAGGGGGATCTTATGAAAAAATTTAAAAGAATAGTTTCCTTTTGTTCAATATTTACATTTATAATTAGTAATTTTTTATTTGTAACAAACACAAAAGCAACAACTATTGCTAATGGTGATTTAAAAGGACGAGTAAATTTAAATTTTAATACTGGATGGAAGTTCTATAGAGGGGAGTCCTTAGGAGCTGAAGAAGTTGAGTTTTACGATGATTTATGGGAAAGTGTAAATTTACCTCATTCAGTAAGGTTAGAACCTAGAAGCTGGAAGGGAACTACACCAAGCTATCAAGGAATATGTTGGTATAGGAGAGATTTTACTTTAGATAAATCCTATGAAGGGAAAAAAGTTTTTGTTGAATTTGAAGGAGCAAT
>NZ_JBOFYU010000200.1:0-1965 GCF_051654825.1 Clostridium sp. | reverse complement strand
CGACAACAAGTTAATAAGTAATATCCTTCATAGGGCTAAAGTTAATCGAAAGAACCTCTTAGAAACCTAAACGAAAATATCTGTTGGGAGCAACAGACAAGCGGGAAATAGCGACATAATCCAGGGTATGAAAGAGGTTGACATAGCAATACAATAAGAACTAAAGGAAGTGTAAACAATATGTTTAAAACAATTAATAAAGAAGGATATACAATATTTGAAAGTAGTAAACCAAATTGCATTAGATTAGATATTCAAAAGACTATAGGTACTTTACCGAGTGATATAGAAGAACTAAGACAATATGATCTTAATATATATGATTCTTGGGAAGACAATTCTAAAGTAACATATTACATTGAGATAAATGAGCAACAAGAGATTGAACAGTCTGAGAAGAATTTGAATGCTCTTAAATCTACTTTAGAAGCCCACAATATATCAATAGACTCAATAAATGGATTCGGTGACGATGAGGGAACAAGCTATCAATTAGTTATAAAAGGATTCGACTATGATGTCCACATAGATATTGACAATATAGAGTTTACACTGTCAACGGTAAATACTAACATTGACTGGGATAGTAAACAAGATGAGGACATATATTTTGAATATTACGATAGGTTTAAGAATAGAACTACTAGAAAAACTATAAACTCGGTTGTAAAGTACATTGAGAAATATATATAAGTAAATAAATAATTAACCTTAGGAGGTATATAAAAGCCTTCTAAGGGATATAATATAATCATAGAGGAGAGACACAATGTCACTAAATAACATTCATAATATAACTATAGAAGAGGCACAAGTACTAGCATCTAAAGGGCTATACTTTATAATTAAAGATGGGATCATAAAAGGTTTTACAAAATAAAAATAAAAAAGTTAAAATAACCATTGACATTTAAAGATAAAAGGTTTATAATTATATTAAGAAGTTAAGCAACACAAAATAAAAAATAAATAAAGGTAGGTAATAATTATGTTAAAAGGTCAAAAGTTAGCTAAAATAGAAGAAGTTAAGGAAATGTTAAAAACTTGGATATCTGATACAGATAAAGAAAACAATTATATGATGCGTTTTCATAGATGTTATTTAGATGGTAGTTATGGAGATGTAAACAACAGTCCAGACGGTGGATATAAACTATATAAATTATATGTTAATAAGTTTAGTAAAAATTTAAAAGAATCAACATGGACTAAAGAAGCAATAAGCACTTTTAAAAACTTCTTAATAATAGAGTTCTTTAATAGAGATGTTACATTAAGCAATAAAGAAGTAGAAAATATACTAGTTGAATCATTAGGAGATCATAAGGAAGCGTTTATAAATATGCTAGTTGATAACTGTAAAGACTTGTTAAACTAATTAAATATTTTTAGTGTCAATTAGTTATCTAGTTGATACTATAAAGTAATTAATTAAAATAAATTAAACTAAAAAGGAGATATAAAAACTATGAATAAAAATATAAATAATTTAATAAAAAGATATGAAAAAATAACAGAATACACTGAGACGGTAAGCAATGAATACTTAGGAAATTCAAGTTTTTACTTATTGCCAGACGGTAGATTTTTAAACTGTGCATGCGATTATGGAACTAGAGGAGACGATCACAGAATAATATTTGGAGCTACCAAGTTAAATTATGGAGACTTTGAGAAACTACACAGAAACTATAAATTAATTAGACTTATCCCAGAGTGTGGCACAGCACTAATAAAAGGAAGACAACAACCAACAAGGGAACAACAAGAAGCATTAAAAGAATTAGATTTTGAGATTGAAAAATATTAAAAAAAGTTTAAAAAACAGTAGACAATATAATCAAAATAGATTATACTTATATTAAGAAGTTAAGCAATAAAGGTTATAAGGCTACCTTTAAAGCCTTAAAATTCAACTTTTAAAGGTTGTAAAATATGGTAAAATATGGAGGTAATAAAAATGAT
>NZ_JBOFYU010000199.1:0-2240 GCF_051654825.1 Clostridium sp. | reverse complement strand
CAAACATTGTTTGAAGCAACTCCTCTACAGAGTCTATTCCAGTAACATTCCCATCTCTTAAAGCAACTATAAGGTCTGTAAACTTTCCATAATTTCTAGGAGAAACTATTTCCATAAACGTATCTTTGAAATATTCCTTTACTTCGTAATTTGGAATAGTAAGGAAATACTGATTTTTTTCCTCTCCTTTCCTATCTATAGTCAGATACCCTGCTGAAAACATTAAGTAGAGTAATGTGCTGTCACTGTATCTCATACCAAAAATCATATTTTCTTGAAGAGTAGTTTTTACACTTCCATCTTTCAGTAGAGTATGGAATATATTAAATATTTCTCTATCTGCCTCTCTTAATATTTCTTTTATAAGAAGGTTAGCACTTGTATTTATCCAGAAAGCCTTCAATTCTCCTGAACTACAATGATATAATATGCTCCACGGATTATAGACTTTCAGATCTCCAAAGAGATATCCGTTATACCATTTTTCTATGTCTCCTAAAGTTGTTTCAAGATCATAATATTTTAAAATATCCTCAACCTCTATTTCGGTCATTCCAAAATAATTATAGTCTCCCGTAAGTATTGTTGATACTTTTAAATTATTTAAAGTTGAAAATATTGACTCTTTCGCAATTCTTAAAATACCTGTAACTACTGAAAAACTAATAATTCCTTCTTTTAATGCACTTCCATAGAACCGTCCCAAAAGTGTTTTAACTTTTTCATAGTATCTTTTTTCATTAGCAATGATAAATGGAGAATCATATTCATCTATAAGAATAACTGGCTTAACTCCATAATAATCATATAGAAGCTGCGACAGGAATTTTAAAGCAGTGTCATAATTAGCTTTTTCTTCTTGAAACCATATTTTATCAAAAAAAAGAAGATTTCTTTCATCCAGTTTTTCACGGAGATATTTATGGGTTTCAAAGAGAGAACTAATAAGAGTTTTAAATGCTTCGAAAAAACTTTCAAAATCTTCTCCATCTAAATCTTTCATAGTTAGATAAATTACAGGATATTTTCCTTGATATTCCATATAGTCAGTTTTTTCTATTTTAGTTCCTTTAAAAAGCTCTCTATTTTCTATAGCACCTTTTATGTCTAAAAAATATTTCAACGTACTGATATTCAAGGTTTTTCCAAATCTTCTAGGTCTTGTTAATAATGTAACTTCAGCTCTTTTCTCAAGCACATCTTGGATAAAAAGAGTTTTATCTACATAATAGTAGTTTAATTCTATTATTTTTTTAAAATCATCTATACCTATAGGTAGTTTTTTCTTCATCAAATTTCTCACCTCTTTCGTTACATTAATTTCTTTTCTTATATTATACCATCATATTATCATTTCTTTCTTATATTTATAATATGTATTTCTAGCAAGTCCTGTAAGTTCCATTATCTCTTTATCTGAATGAGTAGGGAGTAGTTTCTGTATCTTCTCTTTCATCTCTACTGATTTCTTAGTTACAAGTTTCTTTCCTTTAACCTGTCCTATTTGCTTTCCTTCCCTTTTAGCAGTTTCTATTCCTTCTTTGGTTCTCTGTTGTAGGTCTTTAACCTCTTTCTCAGCTTGGTTAAATGCTATTTCAATTTGGTCTTCAGCTAAAACTTTTATAGCCTCATTAGTTGCATTGATATATATATCAGCTATTTTATGTCCCGTACTATCTATTTTCATAGAAATGGCTTTCTGATAAACTGCCGTATTTATATAAGGTTCTTTCAAGAAAACTAGAATAACTCCCTTATTCATGAGTTCAAAGTAGAGATTTTTTCCTTCTTCTGCATTTCTTGACATTCTCGAAACTGAATCAAAAACGATAGTATCTCCGCTCTTAACAATCTTCAGTAATTTTTCAAACTCTTTTCTTCCTTCAACTTTTGTTCCAGTAAATGCTTCCTCATACAATCTTGCACCAGAATCATAAGCTAAAATATTTCTAATCTGTCTTTCAATATTCTGCTCTTTTCTTGATACCCTAGCATATCCAAATATCATAATCTATCTCACCTCTATACATAAATTTTCACAATTTCAATTAAAAGAAACGTCCGTTAAATTTGATATTTATATTATATCAAATTTGAGACTAGATTCATAGACTTTTGATACTTATATTTAAATGGTTACTTTTGATACTAGAAGGGAATAAATGTCAAATCATTTTGTTTGTAGTCTAGTTGATACAATACCAAATAAAGAAAAGAGAGTCTAGATTGAACTCTCTTTT
>NZ_JBOFYU010000198.1:0-17460 GCF_051654825.1 Clostridium sp. | reverse complement strand
GCTCCTCCGCTTTGTAAAGTTACTACTACTGCTTGTCCTTGCTTAATCTTGCTTCTATGTTCTTTGCTAATTTGACCTACAAATTTAAATCCTGCTTTTTCATTAGCTAAAGAAATAATTGTATCTGTTGTAACACCACCATTTTCTGCAAAAATATTAGTTACAACTCCATCTTGTGGAGATACAACTTTTCCACCTGCATCTAGTAATGGCTGTAATTTCGCTAACTCTGCATTATGCTCATCTAACTTTAAAGAATCTTTTACATCTTGAAGAGCTCTTTCTAAATCTACATTATTATTAAAATCAGCTAACGCTTGCTCATAAGCACTTTTTTTCATTTCATAATCTGAAACTAATGATTGCTCCATCATTTCATCCTTATTGCTTGAAGCTTTATAATCCTCTAATGCCTTATAAGCTGCATCCATTTCATCATATGCTTTATTTGCTGCAGTTTCTTTTCTTCCTACAGCTGTATTGTAATCTTCTGTAGCTCTATTTAAAGCTTTTTGCTCTGATGAAATTTTTTCTTTTATTTCATCTATTTTTGTTTTTAAATTATCTGTATTTAGCTCTACTATTACATCATCCTTTTTCACTGAAGACCCTATATTTACATTTATATATTCTACTTTAAGACCTTCTATAATTCCTACTTTATCTTCTCTATTTTTTACTATTCTTCCCTCTGCTTTTAACTCATCTACCATAGTTTTTACCTTTGGTCCATCTGTTTTAACAACTGGAATAGTTAATGAATTTGCAAACCTAGAAAATATAGTACACATTATCATAAGTATGATAAATGCAATCAATGCTTTAAAAGCTTTTTTTTGCAATGTATCCTTACCTTTTTTTACTATTTCATAATTAATAATCTTCTTTATATCCATATTATCATTCCTTTACTGCTGATGCTGCAATCCCTTGCTCTAGATAACTTTGTCCTGCAAAAAATACTATTATTGCTGCAACTAAGGTTACTGCTGATGCAGTAAAAGCCATTCCAGCATTTTCCAGAGTTACATTTGGTAAATAAATAGATAATGGCCATAAGCTTTTATCCTTTAAGAATGTAAGTGGCTGTTCTATTAAATTCCAAAACTCTAAGAATTGTAGTATAACTGCTGACATAATTCCTGGCATTCCTAGTGGTATTCCTATATTAAAGAATATTTGTAGTTCACTTGCCCCATCTAATCTTGCAGCTTCTAATATTGCATCTGGAATATTACTAAAAAATCTATACATTATAAATACAGAAAATGTAGAAAACATTCCAGGTAATATAATACTTAAATGAGTATCTAATATATTTAATGTATCTAAAACTAAATAGTTTGATAACATTGTAACTTGGAAAGGCATTAACATTACTACTATGTATATAGTAAATAATATCTTTTTAAATGGAAATTTATATTTTGCAAATCCCCATGCTGCTATAACTCCCACTAACAGTTGTCCACCTATTGAAAAAACTACTATCTTTACAGAATTCCAAAACATAACAAAGAATTCTGGTGTATCAAATAATAACTCTACATAGGATCTTAAGGTAGGATATTTGGGAATTATATTCCAAGTTATAAAACCTTCTGTCTCTGTTAATATTGGCGCTAAATGCCCTTTCAATTCACCTGTTCCCATAAAGGAACCAGCTATTAAAAATATTACTGGAAAACACATAAATAGTGATATTATTAGTAATATCAAAAATATTATTTTTTTCTTCATTACTGTCACCCACCTTTTCTATTCTTGCTTTTCCCATGCCCTTTGAAGCATCATAATTAGAATAAATATTATTATGGCCATAACAACTGATGCTGCAGCCATTTTTCCATAAGATAATTCTCTAAACCAGTTATTAAATAAATGTTGCAGCATATACATGCTTTTATCTGGATAATCTCCTGCAACTAAATAAGCTTCTCTAAATACCTTAAAGGAATTTAATAATGATAAAACTGCAACAGTATATAATGTTGGCTTTAAGCAAGGAATAGTTATATGCTTAAAACATTGCCACTTACTTGCACCATCAACTTCTGCTGATTCATATAATCCCTTTGGTATAGCATTTAAACCAGCTAACCATAAAATAATGTTATAACCAAGATTTTTCCATATATAACTAAACACTAATATCCAAAAAGCATATTTTGTAGCCATCCAGTCCTGACCTTCTAATCCAAACTTAGTAACTATACTACTTAACACACCTTGCTTTTCAAATACTATATTCCATATTAAAACAACTGAAGCTATAGGCACTGCCATAGGAATTAAAAATGCTGTTCTTAATATTTGTGATGATTTTACAAACCTATTTAAATACAGCGCTATTGCTAAAGATATTATTAATAATAATGGAATACATACTAATGAAAACTTAATAGTATTTCCTGCTGCTAATTTAAATGCAGCATTAGTAAATACTTCTTTATAATTTTGTAGCCCTGTAAATTCTCTTGAAACTGCACTTTGAAAGGATCTTATAAAAACATCCATAGAGGGTATCAATGTAAATATTGTTACCCCTATGATGCTTGGTAAAACAAAATAAAATCCAGTTAAATTAACCTTTTTTTTATTTTTTATTTTCTTCATATTACTCTGATAAATAAATGTCTAGGTTTTCTATAATTTTATTTACAGCTTCATCTACAGAACATTCACCTTGTGCAAATGTTTCAAATTGTTTTGCTACTTCTAATAATAATACTTTGTTTAAAGTAGGGGCTACATTTACCTTTTCTATTTCACCCATTATTCTATTTACATCTTCTTCATTAGGCCATAATTGTTTTACTTCTTTTTCATTTCCATTTACATCTGTATAGAACATACTTCCCATTATATAATGATTTGTAGCCTCATCCTTTTCTGGTTCAAATCCTTCAAATTTTTCTAGTTCAAATTTCTTTTGAAGAGCTATTTTATTTACTGGTAATCCTCTTCTCCATCCTTGAGTTTGAACCTTTTCTGAAAGTATTTCTTTAACAAATTCCTTTGCTGCTTCTTTATTTGCACTCTTAGAATTTACACCTATAGCTTCTACTGGCATAAATATGTTTTCATCACCTCTAGTTAAAACTTTAAAATCTATGTTTTTACCTGAATTTAAAGCAGTAACCATTGATGCATATGAATACCCATCATCTATTCCACCAAACATTAATTGTACAGGTTCTTCATCCATAAACATGCTATCAATATAAAGTGAAGGGTTTAAGCTATAATTTAGATCAAAATGATTCATCATATCTTCTTCACCTGGTGATGGTTTATATTCTTCTTCTGGTGCCTTATCAATTGAAACACTACTATCAATCATTTCACCCTTATCAATGCTATTCATAGGTTCTTTATATGATTCTTCCATCTTTTTCATATACTTTTCATTTTTATCATTAATAACAGTGTACATTTCCTTACTACTATTAAGGAACTTCTTCATATTATCAGCATTAATTGTGTTATCATCATTAAGCCATGTATTTCCATATAAATAATATAATGAATATATTAATGTTTTTGGTGAGTAATAATCAAAAATTCTTTTATCAGATGCTTGTCCTAATTCTTTCACAAGATTTGCATAAGAATCAAAATCTGTTACTTTTTCTATATTAGCCTTTTCACCAACTAACATAGGTAATTTAAAGCTTGTTGGGAATTGATATATCTTTCCATCAACTTTATAAGCATCTTCAATATTCTTTAATATAGCTCCTTCAGATGAATAGCTAGCTATAACATCACTTATGTCTTCTAATAAACCTTTTTCAATATAAGAATCAACTGGTAGACCTTCTAATAAAATAACATCTGGTCCATTTCCTGCCATTATTTCCGTATTTAAAGTTTTTAATGCATCTGCTTCAGTTGCTCCACCATCATAAGATAAACCTATTTCATATTTTACATAAGTATCTTGATGTGACTTTGAATATGCTGAAACAGCTTGTCTTATAGTGTCACTTTCTACTAATGAATATACTGTTAATTGCTTATCTGGAACTGCTGGTGTATCAGCTGAATATGTGTAATTTAATAATGATGTTTCTCCTGTAGTCCAATCAGAAACTAAAACTAAAAAATCACCATTATCTTTTTCAATAAAACCTGATACTGATGCATCTCTAGTACCAAATATAGAAAGGGCACCATCTATTAATTGCTCACTTTTTTTATTTGCAATATCGTAAGCGTTTAACCCTAATACACTGTAATAATATATCTTATCTTTGCTATCACTATTTAAAACTGTTGGATAGTAATTTGTTGTAGTTTTTATAGTTTCTTTTTCTAAGGCTTCTAAGTTTCCTTTTTCTTTTCCAGTTTCAATATCATACTCTACAATTCCTGAAAATCCCCATATTATAAGTGAATTTTCTAATATTAAAAAGTTTTCAATATAGTCGCTAGATTGATATCTATTTTTTTCTTCAAATGTTTGTCCATCTATTTGAACTACTTCTTCACCTGAAGGTGTTTGATAAAAGATATCTCCATTATTAGCTCCCTTAAATCTATGAGGCATCCCCATTCCCATACCTTCTTCTGTTTCGCCAGGTTGAGAAAAATCTATATTCTTTTCATTAAACTTTCCTTCATTATCTACTATTCCATATTTAATTTCAGGTTCTTTATATTCTTCCTTATTAAATGGAACTGCTTCACCATTCTCTGGAATTGGATCCATAAAGTAATATCCTGTTAATATTTGACCATCCTTTAATACAGTGCTTGCAGCTGTCAAAGTTTCTTTTCCTTCTTGCTTTGGAAGGTCTATTTTTTTCTCTGTCCAACTTTGTCCCCCATCTTCAGAAAGGTAATTTATTAATTCACCATTTTGACCTCCGCCAATCATTGCAATCTTACCATCTTGAAGCTTTACCATTTCTTGAAAATAAACACCTTCTGGTAAAGTATATCTTTCTTCTAGATACCTTCCCATCTTATTTTCTACGCTCTTTTCTCCACAACCTATAACTGAAAGCATTAAAGTTGAGCATAAAGTAGCCGATATTAATCTCTTAAATATCTTTCTCATATTATTCCTCCATTCTTGTAAATTCACAGTTTTTTAACAATTATATTGTATCATGAATTTTCCTAATAAATTCTTAATATTCCTTAATATTCTGTATTTTTTCCAATTTTCAGTTTTATATTTCAATATAAAGCTATGTTTAAAATCAATGTTGATAAATATTACTAGCAAACAAGTTTAAAACATATCCTAATAAAAAAGAAAACATTAGTGAAAAATACTCCTAATGTTTTCTATATCCCTTAATCTATATCAGACATTTCTATGTGTATATCCTCATAGTTATCATTAAATTTTTTAATTATATTTTTATTATCACAAGTTTTTATAGGAATTATTACTTTAAATATGCTTCCTTTATCAATTTCACTTTCAACTACTATTTTTCCATTATGAAGACTTACTATTTCACTACAAATATTTAAACCAATTCCACTTCCTTCATTTTTCCTAGTTAAAACATCATCTACTTGATAAAATTTTAGAAATATTTTATCTAATAATTCTTTACGAATACCTATTCCTGTATCTCTAATTGTTATTACTAAATTATTTTCAACTTTTCCAATAGATCCATATATTGATCCACCCTCTTCAGTAAACTTTATTGCGTTTGATAAAATATTTAATATAACTCTTTGAATTCTTTTACTATCTACTGCTGTTACTATTTCATCCTCTAAAGCTTCAAAAGAAAGATAAATATCTTTTTGTGCACAATAATCATCTATTCCTTCAAATATAGTTCTAGTTAAACAAACCATATCTATATTTTCTAAATTTAAGTTTAAAAAACCTAATCTTAGCTTCGAAAAATCTATTATATTATTTACTACTTTTAAAAGTCTAAATGAGTTTTTTGAAATATTGTCAAGCCTCATATCTAAATATTTAGAATCTATAATACTATTTCTATTTTTACTTTCTAGTAACCTAGTAGTATTTAAAATAATATTTATAGGTGTTCTAAGTTCATGACTCATACTTATAATATAATCAGTACTAACTTTCTCTAGCTCTTCTTGATAAATTCTCTTTTTCTTTTCTTTAGTAGCTTGTACAAAAAGATTTGCTATTAAAGCTATTACCCCAACAATTATAAATATTAATATGTACTTTACATATGTAGGAACTAGTAAGTTATAAAACTTCTTATTTCTTACTATGCTATATAATGGAATATCCCATGGATTTATATTAAATTCATATATTTCTTTATAATTTATAAATTTACTAGCTACTGTCTCTAAATTTGATTCAATATCAAAAATATCTTGTCCATTTAAAATTGAATAAAACTTATTAATTGCACTTTTTCCATGGTCTTCACCTAAATCTATGCATCCCCCAAGTATTCCTGCATCAATATAAGTTTGATCATTTGAATAAATAGGATTCATAGAATATTTTTTTATTGTTTTTATAGTATCTATTGGATTAACATATGTTCCACTTGTTTTATATTGATACTCTCCGGCAATAACTACTGCGCTATTTTCATTAAATGTTATTTGTTTTAATTTATTTTCTATGTCCTCAATGTAGTTTCCTTCAATATAATTAAGTTCTAAACGTCCATTCCAATGGTCTTCAATATTTTCATTAATTTCTTTTTTCAAGCTTCTCCCATACTCTGAATCTTCAACAATAACATTAATATTTGTTATATCTTCATTCATATCAAATATCAAATTTAATAATTGTACCGTATCATCTCTTTCATAAATTCCTGTTATATATTTTTTTTCTTCTTCCGATAATGCTATTTTAGAATTAACTCCACTAAAAATTAATGGAACCTTATAAAATTCACTTTTCTTATTTAATATATAATCCTTTATAAAAATAAATGCTTCATCATCAACTGCATATATACCATTAATAGTTCCACTTGGATATTTAACCTCTAACATTTCAATGAATTCTCTTAAATATTTCTCTTCAAAGTTATGTCTGAAATCTAAATATTCTACTTTAATTTGAATATCACCTTTTCCATATGATTCTATTTCTTCATAAACACCATTCAAAACATGCTCTTCCCACTTTTGTCCATTTTGATATGAATTTATTATTAATAAAGTTTTTTTATCTGTTGCAAAAGTTATATTAATCGATTCACTTAAAGTTAAAATGCAAAATATAAGGACTAAAACTCTAAATATAAATTTTTTAATATATCCCACCTCCGCTTTATTTTTATTCTTTTGTAAAATATAACTTAATATTAACCATTATTTCTATTATTTTCTTATAATTATATCATACTCAGATAAAGTAATTATATATTTATATTAATACATATTTATACCTTATTTATATTTTTTTACAATTTTATCATACTTTTTTATAAATACTTTTTTAATTAAACTAAATCTAAAACTATTATGTTTGGTTTATTAAACAATCTTAATGGAAAACCACTATTTCCTAACCCTCTGCTTACTATAAGCTTATTTTTTTCTCCATATATGCCAGAATAATATTTAGGAAGTATTCCTTGACCTGGTGCAAATAATCCACCTATTCCTGGAATGATAAATTGACCACCATGAGCATGACCTGAAAACATTAAATCAAAATTGTACTTATTATATGATTTATCATTTATTAGAGCAAAATTTTCTGGATAATGACTTAAAACTATTTTTATGCCACTTTTAGCTTCTAACTTATTAAATAAGACCTTATCATCCTGATAAAAATATCTGCATTTAGCTCTTTTAATTTTACTCATATTTTCCCTATCTAAATCTTCTACTAATCCTAAAAAATTTATTTCGTAGCCTTTAATATTTAATGTTGCAATCTCATTTTTTAATGCTACAACTCCATTTCTCTTAAGTTTATTATTAAATTCATCCATTAACTCTGTTCTATATTCATTATTTCCAGGGATATATATTACTCTAACTTCTTTATTTAAAGAAATTAAGAAGTCTAACATTTTTTCTTTATTTTTAAGATTAGAATCTATTATATCCCCTGTTGCTACTATAACATCAGGGGTTTGCTCTAATATCATTTTTCTTAATATATTATTATCTTTTCCAAATTCCTTGCTATGTAAATCTGAAATTTGTACTATTCTAATTTTTTCTTTAATATTTTTTTTAACTTCTAACTTTGTTACATCTATCTTATTATTTTGATAGTAACAAAAAGAATATATAGGTACACCTATTAAAACAGGTATTAAAAAATTCATTTTTATCACTCCTAATGTCTACATTATAAATCTATATCATATTATTATACACAAGTATTATCATAACTGAATAAATCTATATTATATTATCATAAATTAATTTATACTCTATGCTTTAAACTTGTTTACTGGTAATATTTACGAAATATTACCATGATAACGTTGATTTAAAACATAGCCTAATTTAAAATAATATCATTGGAATATATTGCAATTGGTTAAATGTTATATTATAATAAGTTATGTTGTACCATATAAAAAAATATAATAAAACTTATAATTATTTTGACATTAATTGAAAGGGGTAAAATATGAAATTAGAAGTAAAAAATCTACGTAAAAGCTTTGACGGTAACGAAGTACTACATGGTATATCATTTTCTGTACAAAACGGTAAGGCATTAGGTCTACTTGGACGAAATGGTGCTGGTAAAACTACTACTATTCGTATTTTGATGGATGTGTTTAAAGCTAACTCTGGAGAAATATTAATTGATGGTAAAAATTTCAATCCTAGAAATTATCAAATAGGATATCTTCCTGAAGAAAGAGGTCTATATCCAAAGAAAAAGGTTATGGAACAAATAGTTTACTTAGCGGCTTTAAGAGGAATAAGTAAAAAGGAAGCAAAAACTAATGCTCAAAAATGGCTTCAAAAGCTTGGAATACTTGAATATGAAAATAGAAAATTAGATACATTATCAAAAGGTAATCAACAAAAGGTTCAATTAGCTCAAACTTTAGTATGTAATCCTGAAATTGTTATATTAGATGAGCCCTTTAGTGGATTAGATCCTGTAAACTCTCAAATATTAAAGGATGTTGTTAATGAACTTATTAGTGAAAATAAACTAGTAATTTTCTCTAGCCATCAAATGAATTATGTTGAAGAGTTTTGTGAGGAAATTGCAATAATAAATAAAGGTGACATAGCATTAAGCGGAAACTTAAAAGAAATCAAAAAGGATTTTGGTAAAAACAGATTAATTTTAAGTGCAAATAACTATTCTTTAACTGAATTAAATTCATTATGTGGAGAAAAGTTTAATAACATAGCAACTGTAAAAGAAGTTAAAAAGGACTTTATAATTTTAGAATTAAATGATGGTTATAGTAAAAATTCATTATTAGGTGAAATTCTTAAATCAAATATAGATATTGAAAAATTTGGTGACTATGAACCAACATTAACAGATATATTTGTATTAAAGGCAGGTGACAATTAATGAAACAGTTTTTAACAGTTTTAGGTTTTGAATTAAATAATTACTTTAAAAATAAGGGATATATTATAACTACAGTTTTAATTTCAGTAGTATTAATGATTGGATTATCATTACCTTCATTTTTTGACTTTTCTAAATTAATCCCTCAGCTTGGAAATGGTACTACTGTTGAAGATTCTGCAAATACTTCTGAAGAAGATATAACTAATTTAGCTATATATGATAAGGCTGGTTTATTCCCTAATACAGAAATACTTAAGGCTACTTTTCCAAATTCTAATTGGGAAGTTGTAAAAAGTGAAGATGAAATAACTGAATTGATTAACTCTGATAAGGTAAAAGCTGGATTTGTAGTAACTACTCCTACTCAATATAATTATTTAGTTAAAAACTCAGGCTTTACTGATATGAATCAAATGCAATTTGAATCATTATTATCTAATTTAAATCTTCAAAACTATGCAGCAAAAGAAGGTTTAGACTTTAATGAATTAAATTCAACTATTCATACACCAATTCAATCTGAAGTAACTATTTTAGGTAAAGATGGTGTAAGCAATTATATATACACATATATGCTTGTCTTCCTTTTATATATGATGATTTTAATTTATGGGCAACTAATTGCTGTAGCTGTTACTGCTGAAAAGAGTAATAGAGCTATCGAAGTATTAGTAACTAGCACAAGTAGTAATAGCCTTATCTTTGGTAAGGTAATAGGTGGAGCAATAGCTAGCTTTATACAAGTCGGACTTATCTTAGGCTCAGGTATAATTAGCTATAGCTTAAACAGAGGTGCTTGGAATGGAGTATTAGATGGAGTATTTAATATACCTTCTAACTTATTAATTACCTTTGCATTATTTGGTGGTATGGGATATTTATTCTATGCATTTATATTTGGTGCTTTAGGAGCTCTTGTTTCAAAAACAGAAGATGTAAGCTCAAGTATTGGACCTATAGCAATGATATTTGTATTTGTATTCTTTATTAGTATATTTGGTATGACTAATAGTGATAGTATGTTAATGAAGGTTGCTTCATTTGTTCCCTTTAGCTCCTTTATGACAATGCTTGTTCGTGTGGCTATGGGAACCGTTTCTACTATTGAAGTTGCAGTTTCATTCCTTATACTAGTAGCTTCAACTGGATTAGTTGCATTAGCTGGAGCAAAGATTTATAGATTAGCTACTTTAATGTATGGTAATCCTATAAAATTAAAAAATGCTTTTAAATGGTTTAAAAAAGAAAAAACAAGTTAACTCTAAAGGAGTTGCTTAAATCTAAGCAACTCCTTTATCTATTTTATAATTTACTCTTCTATTCCTAAAATAATATTTGTTATTATTTTTATATCATTTGTATCAACTACACCATCATTATTTAAGTCATATTCTAAATTAGTAGTACCATAATTTTTAGAAGCCATAGCTAAATCTTTAATATCTACTAACCCATCTTTGTTAAAGTCAGCTGTTTTTTCAACTGCTTTGTATTCTCCAAAGGCTTGAAGTTCAATAATTGAATATCCATTATTTCCGCCTCTTTTAACTCCTTGGAATTTTATATATCTTACATCTCTTAAATCAAATTGGCTTGATACTTCCATTTTGCTATTATTTGTTATATGATCTACTTCTTCATAATTAATACCATCATTAGATGTTAATATCTTATACTCTGATACTAATTCATTAAATATTAAATTAATTTCACTAACCTTTTTAACTTCCTTTAAGTCTACTAATAACCATTGATTATCACTATTTTGTGATACCCATTTAGAATCACCATTTCTTCTATCACCATCTATAGCTCTCCACTCTTTTGTGTAAAGCTCCTTATTAGATGAAGAATATGCATCAGCTCCACAAGCTAGATTTACTCTTTCTTGCTTATCGCCCTTTATCCACTTATCACTCATTACAGTATTATAAACTTCTATATTATCCATTTGACCTTTAAAATTTTCACCTATTTTTTCTAATGGTAATACAAATGTTGTGTGTAAATTTTGTCCTGTTATTATTGTATTATCATGTCTTCTATATGAATGTAATTGCTCTACAAATTCACCATTTACATATAATGATAATGCTTGGAATGTACCTACTATAGTAATGTCATTCCATTCATTTTCTTTTAACTTATAATTAAAGTCTTGCTCATAGAAACTTCTTCTTATAGATAAGGTTCCATCAGGTTTTACTCTTAATTCTCCATCATATCCTGAGAATAAATTAACCATTTCCCCTAGGCTATCCACCTTGACATCAAAGGATGCTGTATATGGATATGAAATAGATTGTAATTCAGTTTCTAAAACTGTATTTCCATTAAAGTTTAAAATATTATTTTTACTTTCTTCAACTACTTCTCCATTTTTTATAACTCCATTATATCCATTTAAGCTTAAATCTTTTGCATCACCATTTTCAAAGTCATATTTAAATATATTTTCATTTTTACTTTCTATATCTCTTCCAACAGTAGTATTTGGACCTTCCTTTAAGGCATTAAAGGTCTTCATAAATTCAAAGTAATCTTTATCTTCCCTTGTACCACTCCAAGTTTTTTCACTTAATGTTGCAACTGCTGGCAATAATCTTTCATGTAAATCAATTTCAACAATACCTTCCATAGATTCATCGCCCCAAATTGCCATTTTACCACCTAATAATTGTGGCTCTCCTAAAGGTAATTTAACTCCATTAAAGTCATTTGGTTCCCAATTATTATATATATTTTGAGTATTCATAAAGTCTTTATGCCATCTTGAAGGTGTAATATAAGTAAATGGTTGAGGTACATTTACTAAATCATACCCTTCCTTAATTCTTGCATTTACATCTTCCCAGCCTAAACTCCATACATCTATTACAGTTCCTTCTGGAAGCTTAGTAGTTCCTGCAAAAGGCTTAAATGAACCCCAAACTCTTGGAGTTTTACCTTTGCTTAATATATAATTACCCATTTCCTCAGTATATTGCTTAAATTTATCTCCAACACTTGTATCATATTCATCAATTCCTATATGAACTGTATCACCTAAGAAGACAGGGTTATCTCCATTTGGTCCATCTATAAACTCATCAAATAATCCCTTAACAAAATCCTTACCTTCTGCACTTTCTATATCTATATGATCAAACCAGTATTTAGTATTATGAATAGGGGTTCCTTTTTCCCTCATATATTTAGTAAATGGAAGTGAATGTGCTGGTGTATCGATTTCTGGTACTACCTCCATTCCATAATCCATTGCCATTAATTGAAGGTCTATAAATTCTTCTTGTGTATAATAAGGATCATTTAAATCACTATTGCTTGGTTTTAATCCTGGATGATTCTTACTTTCTAATCTAAAAGCACTATATACATCATTCCAAGCTTCTGGATTTTTATAATCTCCATCTGACCATTGATTATCATTTAAGTGAAGATGGAATTCATTTAACTTATACCAAGATAAAATCTTTGCATAATCACGTACAAAATCTATTCTCATTGGCATTCTAGCTACATCAAGCATAGCACCTCTAACTTCATACTTTGGATAATCTCTAATTACTCCACATGGTATAGTAAGGTTATCCTTATCTTGCCATAATATTTGAAGTAATGTTATTGTTCCATAAAGTGATCCTGTATAAGCTTCTGAATATATTTTTATACTATCATTAACTCTTGTAAAGTAACCTTCTTTACCTAAATCTAAAGCATTTTCTTCTATTGCTTCTATATATATATCACCACTTCTAACTTCATCTTCTGAAGTCACTTCTACTACTGGTAACTCTAAACTAGTAAAATACTTTAAGTCTTCATTAAACAGCTTAGCTACCTTATTTAAATCTACTCCTATTGCAGCATTAATTAATATTCTTGAATCCTCAGTTAAAGTAAAGTTTCCATTTAAACCATACCATTCTTGTAAGCTTGGTATAACCCTTGGAGCCTTATTACCATCTGTAACTGTTGGGAATATTTCAGGATATAAGCTAGACTTTCCTGGAACATTTACTATTATATTTTTTGTAGCAGTTTTTGTACTATCACTTTCCTTAAATACCTCTAGTAAGACTGATACCTTTGCGTCATTTATATTATGTCTTGTAATTATTCCATCATTGCTTATTATGTTTTCAAATTCACTTCCTCTTACCTTTATTCCAAAGCCCTTTGGAACTTCTGGTAGTTTTAAACTAATATCTTCTAATGTTATTTCTGGTAGTGATGTAATACCATTTATTACTTGTTCAACTGTTAAATCTAATTCTGGGACATATTTTTCTCTTCCCATTACCTCTATTTCTCTGATAGAAACATTATTATATGCATTAGCATTTCTCTCTGTTATAAATACTCTTAAGTATCTTCCTTCTTTTGCTTCATTAAAAATTATTTCATCTACTAAATCTAAACTATTAGATGCAGGATGCGTTAAATTCTTTATATCTTCAAAGGTCTTTCCATCCTTAGAAATTTGGATTATTGCATTTTCAGCAAAAGCCTTTTTATACCAGTATATTTTCACACTGTCCATTTCAACTTCTTTTCCAAAATCTATTAATACCCAATGCTTATCAGCTTCACTTGGAATTACTGGCATTGTAGGGCTTGCCCATCTTGAATCATCAGTAGTCTTATCTCCATCAGTTACCTTATTAGGAACCCAAACTGTGCTATTATTTTCCACTGCTGATGCAGTTGCTGACTTCCCTAATGCTATATTACCTTCCTTTATTTTATATCCATTAACCTCAAGTTCTCTTATACTTACAGATGTCCATTGATTTCTTTTTAATATTAATACTCTTACATACCTAGCCTTTTGATTTTCTAATGTCAAAGTATTTACTAAATTTTTGTTTTTTTCCTCTTTACCTAAAGGATTACTTATTGATTTAATATCCTCCCAAGTCTTTGCATCATTAGACTTTTGAACTTTTACTTCTGTCCCATAAGCCCAATTTTGCCAACGAATATTTATTTCTTCAATTACATATTCATCTTCTAAATCTACATATAGCCATTGTGGTGCATCATCTGTTACAGTTGCACTTGACCATCTTGAATCATCACTTTCATAATTACCATCTACAGCTAAATTCCCTGTTAAACTTGCTGTTTCTGTTCCTGATACTTGTACATCTTTCCCTAATGCAAGGTTTACCCCATAGCTTTTATTTACATTTGCACTTACTTCCTTTGTAAAAATTGATCCTATACTTGAAAAAATAGTTGTTACTAAAAATATAAACATTATAATTTTAGAAAAGCTTTTCAAAAATAGTTTTTTTGTCATTATTATCCCCCTAACACCTTTTACATTTTTATTTCTTATTTAAATATCTTCTTAAGCAGTTAATTTTTTAATACATTCTCTCTAACCTCCTTTACTTTATATTTATATTTCAAGTCCTTATAAAATATTTTAAACCTTTTTACATTATTTGTAAATTATTGCAAAGAGTCAATTTACTAAATACTTATTAATAAAAAAAGCTTTAACACCGGTTTTCCAATGTTAAAGCTTTATACTATTCATTAATTACTTTTATGTGTATTCCTTTTAGCAAATCTAAGGTTTTTTCATGCATTACATCATCAAAGCTTGCGCATAAAGAAGCATCTACTACTATATCTGCATAATAATATTGTGATTGAAGAACTACAGTATTACTTATTACACATATATTAGTAACTACTCCCACAATTTCTATATAATCAATATCTTCCCCAACTTCTTTAACTAAGTTCATTACATCCTTTGGTGATAATCCAAATCCAGCCTTTTTATAATGAAGTGTATTTTCATTATTTTTAAATTCTATTAACCTTCCATAAAGCTCATGGCCCTTTGTTCCATCTATACAATGAACTACAGGTAAGTTTCTTCCTTCTCTAGTCTCTAGATAATTATCATTATGAGTATCATAAGTAAATAATACCTTATCTCCATTATCTAAATAATCCTTTACCTTATTATATATTCCTACTTCAAGTGTTTCTGCCTTTTTAAAGCCTAATGCACCATCTACAAAATCATTTTGATAATCTACAACTACTAATAATTTCTTCATAAATAATCCCCTATCCTCTTTAAGTCTTATATAATTTATTCAATTATATATTATTATAGGTGTATATACAATAGAAACTAATCTAAGTATTCTTCGCACTACTCATTATTTAATCATGGTCATCATCATTATCATCATCTTCTTGATCATTATCTCCATCATAATCATTATCGTCGTCACTACTATCATCATTATCATCATCTTCATTGTTATTGTTATCATTAATAGGTAATCCTTGAATATTTTCTTCTCCTCTATCTTCTAGTTCATCTTGAACTTCCTCTAATAAATCTTCACTTAAGAAAATTGTATTATCCTTATTTTTTAATAGTTCTAATATTTCTGCTGTAGTTAAGTTTTCTAATGCATCTTCAAAGTCATCTTCATTTAACTTTACTAAAGCCTCATATTTACCAAGAGTCATATTTTTTTCATTTGCTATTTCTAAATCATTTTTACTTCCCTTTAAGAATGCTATATCCTTATCATTAAAATACTTTTTAAGAGTTTTTTGAACTGAATCCTCAAAGCTAATATCTTCTTCCTTTAAGAATGAAAACCCTACTAATACAGATGTTTTATCTTTTATATAGCTTGAATCATTAAGTTTTCTTCTTAAAACTGAAATTCCCTCATCTAATGTTAATCCCTTTATATCTCTAATATTAAGGCTTACCCCTTCATCATTTGCTCCTGTAATCTTAGAAATCTTTCCTTCATTATCTAGAAAAATTTCTATACTTGGATTAATATCTATAGTTAATACAGCATAAGCATTTGAGTCTATTGTAAACTTACTTAATAAAGGATTAAATACTAACATAAATAATGCTGCTATAGTTAATATAGGTACAAGCCACTTCTTATTTTTATTTATACTTTTTTCAGACTCATATATATCTTCACTTAAAAATAATATATTATCTCCTACCTTTTGATTTCCCTTAGCTTTTATCTTCTCAAAGGTGCCATCTTCTTTCATTACAATAAGATAGTTATCCTTTACTTCCATAACTATTCCCTTAAACATACTTACACCTCCCTATTTTCTTATCCATAACTTTAAATTTCTAAAGTTTTTATCTATTATTACAACAACAGAAATAATAAATCTTTTACTTTTCTTTAATATCTTTTCTGTAACTGTTAATCTTAAAGATATTTGCTTTATAGGCAACCTCTTTTTTTCATACATAAATAACTTTAAATCCTCTTCATCATTTACTTTTTCAGATATATGTATAGCTCTATTTCTTGTATCCTCATGCTTTGGCGATTCCTGAACTAAATCCTCAAAAGAAAACCCAAATGATTCTATTTCATCCTTTAACCTTCCTATTTCTATTGCAAGCTCATTATTACTTTCTATGGGAGTTGAGCATATTTCAGCAACATCTATTCCTGATTCCTTTAATTCCTCAATAGAGCTTGTATTTTTATGTTTATTTTCCTTAATTAAATAACTTTTTACTCTACTTGATATTACAAGCCTAGCAAATGATGAGAAACTCCCTCGTTCATCATCATATTTATCAACAGCTTCTTTAAAAGCTATTAATGCTATACTAATTTCATCATCATTACCTAGTGATACATATCTTCCTGTAATATCACTGACACTTTTAATAATCATAGGCATATATTCTTCTATTAAAATATTTAAATCCCTACTCCTAATTTCATCACCCGAAGCACAAATAGCATCTTCCATAAAATTCACCTCTATCATTCCAAATTTAATCGAGTAGGAGGTAGATAATTATTTTATCTACCGACCTCTCACACCACCGTACGTACCGTTCGGTATACGGCGGTTCATTAGAATTTAATGCATCATTTGATATGTTTGTGTTAGATTAACAAATCCTAGTGATT
>NZ_JBOFYU010000197.1:0-61127 GCF_051654825.1 Clostridium sp. | reverse complement strand
GAGGAATATTATATTCTAGTGGATATTTTTTATTATATGAAGATATCAAGAGTATTACTATAAAAATATTTACCTTAGAAATTATATATGAAATAAAAGTAAAAAATAATTATGGGAAACTAGAACTAAAAGGAAATATTAAGGATATAGATGAAATAGAAGAAATATTAAGGAATAAGGTTTGTCATATAAATATAAAAAAAGAGGTTATATAAAAAGGTAGTTAAAATTAAATAACTACCAAGACATATTAATTTAATAATGGAATTATATTAATTACAGGTTCATCGTAAGGGTGAATCTTTTTTATTGTTGATAATACAAGATCTACAAGTTCTATTTTACATCTAAACTCCACCTTTGCCTCTTCTTCAGAAGATAAGGAGTTAGTTTCTCCTATATAAGGTGAAGAACCTTCAAGTGGGCGCCAAAATCCAGTGACCTTACTTATAGAGATACAATTGTCGTAAGTACCAATAGTTAAAGCTCCTGTTTTATTAATTTCTTCCCTAAGTCTATCTACAAAGGAAAGGGGAATAAAGATTTCAAACTTTACATTTTCCATTTATATCGCTCCTTTAATAAATATACCGAATGGAATATTTATACAAATAATTCATAAATAATGATATACTATAATATATAATTAGTAAACAAGATCATACAAGGGGGTAAAATATGAACGATACTTTTACTAATAAATTAGAGGATTCAATTGATTGGCTATGTCATCAAGGTGCTTTTTTTACTGTAGGAAATGAAGAAAAAGCTAATACAATGACTATAAGCTGGGGAAGTGTTGGGTTTATGTGGGGCAAGCCTGTTTTTATAGCTTTAGTAAGGGAAGAAAGATATTCTTATGAGTTTATTAAAAATGGTGGATCATATACTATTTCTATACCATTTAAAGATGATATGAAAAAAGCATTAACTGTTTGTGGGACAAAGTCAGGAAGAAATACAGATAAGGAAAGAGAAGCAGAAATAAATTTTGTAAAAGCAAAAAGTGTTTCTACACCTATAGTAGATGGTTGTGATAAGTATTATGAATGTAATATAATTTTAAAGCAAAATATAGATTTAGATAATTTAGATAATGATGCAAAGAAGAAATTTTATGATGGAAGCAATTCAAATCATATAATTTACTTTGGTGAAATATTAGAAGCTTATTAAAAAAAATAAAATAGACAACGTTTTTAGGGTTGTGGCATATTATATATTAGCTATAAAAAATAGTGGAGTAAGAAAATTTATCAATTGTAAAGGAGGGGTCTTATGACCACTTATGTATTTGTTATTATTGGTATTTTAATAAGCATCCTTGGCGTTGTTTTAGCAATTATTAAAAGAAGACTATATAAATTTGGAGTTAAAAAAATTGCTAAAGTAGTTTCTATAGAAACATTTACCTATCTTACTCCTGGACCAGAGTTCAATACCTTGTATCACACAGGTATAAATCCAGTATTAGAAGTAGAAGATGAGGGAAGAAAAATCAAGGTAGTGTACACATCGATGGATGATTATTCTAATTTAACTGTTGGAGATGATGTAGAAGTTATTTACCCTAAAGGAAAGGTGGAAAACCTACAAATATACAGTGAAAAAGGTAGATATAGTCTTCAAATAGCTATTATAATAATTGGCATAATAATAAGTTTATTAACATTATTATTAGCATTTATGTAAAAATAATTATAAAAAAGTGATTTATATAAAGTAATACTGTAGGATTTGTCATTTCTACAGTATTGCTTTTATTTTAATAAAGTTAAAAAAATACTAAAAAATTATTGAGTACAGACAGGATTTGTTTTGCAATAGGAGATTATAAAAATGAAAATTACATTTGTAGATATTTTATTAAGGTTATTTTTAGCTGTAGTTATTGGTGGAGTGATAGGATATGAAAGAGAAGTTCATCATAGAACAGCAGGATTTAGAACACATATTTTAGTTTGCATTGGTGCAGCAATTGTTTCATTGATTCAAATAAATATTGGAAATAAGGCTATAGAGTTAATTGGAACATCTAAGGAGCTTGCTAATGTAATAAAGGTTGACTATGGAAGACTTGGAGCGCAAGTTATAACGGGGGTAGGATTTTTAGGGGCAGGAACTATTATTCATGAAAAGGGAAATATTAAAGGTTTAACTACAGCTGCATCTCTATGGGTTGTAGCATGTTTAGGATTGGCAGTTGGAATGGGTGATTATATTACTAGCTTTTTAGGTGCAGTTTTTATTGTAATTACCCTTGTATTTTTAAAGAAGATTCAAGATAAGGTAATTGAAAAAATGAGCTTAAAAAGGGTTGAAGTACAGTATTATAAGACTTGTAACACTCAAAACTATATAGAAGAGATTTTTGATGGAGCTTTTATAAAAGTAAAAAGTATTGAGTTTATAAATCAAGAGGAGGAAGAAGAAATAATATATAAGGGAAATAAAATGATAATAGCTGTTTATACCATAAGTAAACCCAAATATATAGATATGAACGAAATATTAAATAGACTTGGAAGAAATGAAAATATAATAAGTGTAAAAACAGTTGAGTTTGATAATGGATAGGTTGGTTCTAAAATATTATTTAGAGCCAACCTATCTTATTTTAATTCTAAAAAATAAATGTTAATAGAATAAAAATAATTTATTAAGAAAATAATATTTTGTTGACAAAACAATTTGATTATTGTATAGTTTGATTATCAAAGTATTTAATGTTCAAAATATTTTGAGCACCAATTGAATTTTCGACAAAGTTAGATTATTATATTAGTAGTATAACTTTAAGATAAATGATGGAGAGTGAAGGTTAATGAACAACACAGAAAGAGTATTGAACGAATTATTGGTGCGTACATTTAATGATATTTTAGAAATTGAGGAAAAAACCCTACAAGCAGGGCATCTTTCCGATCTATCTGTTACAGAAATACATACAATCGAAGCAATAGGCATGTATGCTAAAAGAACTATGAGTGAAGTAGCTCAAGATTTAAAAATCACTGTAGGTACTTTGACTACTGCAATTAATAAGCTTATAAAAAAAGAGTATGTAAGTAGAAAAAGAATAGAGGAAGATAGAAGAGTAGTTTTAGTTGAGCTAACTAAAAAAGGAAAGTTAGCATATAGATTACATGAAAAATTTCATAATGAAATGGTGCAATCTACTATTGAGGGATTAACAGAAAAAGAAGAAGAAGTGCTTATAAAATCTCTAGTAAGATTAGGAGAGTACTTTAAAAGGAAAAAGGAGTTAATCAAATAAGGAGAGGTATATGAAAGAAATAGTAATAAGCGGGATTGGGGCGTATTTACCTTCTCAGATTGTAACAAACCATGATTTAAGTACTTTTATTGAAACTAATGATGAATGGATTGTTGAGAGAACAGGAATTCGTGAAAGAAGAATATCAGTTGGAGAAGATACGTCTGACATAGCAGTTAAAGCTGCAAATGCAGCACTTAAAAATGCAGGGGTTTCCCCTGCAGATATAGATCTAATAGTTGTAGGGACTATAACACCAGATATGTTCACACCATCAGTAGCATGTATTGTTCAAAAGCACATTGGTGCAGATAAAGCAACAGCTTTTGATATAAATGCAGCTTGCTCAGGTTTTCTATTTGCAACACAAGTAGCTCAAGCAATGATGAAAGATTTAAATTTTAAGCATGCCTTAGTCATTGGAGCTGAAACATTATCAAAGGTAATTGATTGGACTGATAGAGGTACATGTGTACTTTTTGGTGATGGAGGGGGAGCAGCAGTGCTTTCTAAAAGTGATGAAAAAGGAATAATAAAATCATTTAGTAGGGCAGATGGAGCAAAGGGTGATTGTTTAACAATTGGTGCTATAGATGTTGATAATCCTTATGTTCAGAATGTTCAAAATAGAAAGAAAAAAATTGAGATGAATGGTAAGGAAGTATTTAGATTTGCAACATCAGTTATTCAAGAAAGTGTGTTAAAGGTATTAGAAGATACTGAATATACACTAGAGGATATTAAATATATAGTTCCGCATCAAGCAAATGTTAGAATAATAGACTTCGCAGCAAAAAAGCTAGGAGTTAATAAGGAAAGATTTTATGTAAACCTAGATCGCTTTGGAAATACATCATCAGCATCTGTTCCAATAGCTTTAAATGAAATGAATGAAAGAGCTATGTTAAAAGATGGTGACTTAATAGTATTAGTTGGATTTGGTGGTGGATTAAGCTACGGTTCAATATTAATTAAGTGGAAATCATAAAAGTCTTTGTAAATAAACTGTGAAATAAAATTAAACTTTATATAAAGCCTATAGTTAATTTATATAAGAGGTATTATTATAGTTATAATTTATTAATTATTAATAGAATATTCAAAAAATAAAATGAAAGAATAATGGAGGAAAATAAAATGGTATTTGAAAAAATAAAGAAGGTAATAGTAGATCAATTAGGAGTAGATGAAAGCGAAGTTAAAATAGAAACTACTTTTGAAGAATTAGGAGCAGATTCATTAGATTTATTCCAAGTTGTAATAGAATTAGAAGAAGAGTTTGGTGTTCAGTTAGAAGATGCAGAAAGTCTTAAAAGCGTTAAAGATGCTGTAACATATGTAGAATCAAAATTATAATATTACTCAAAAGTTAAGTCAGATATTTTTATCTGACTTATTAAATAGGAGGAGTTTTTATGAATACGACTAGAATAACTAAATTATTAGGAATAGACTATCCAATTTTTCAAGGGGGAATGGCTTGGATTGCAGACGCTTCATTAGCAGCAGCAGTAAGTGAAGCTGGTGGTCTAGGAATAATTACTGGAATTGCTCCAGTTGATTGGGTAAGAGAAGAAATTAGGAAGGCAAAAGCTCTAACTAATAAACCTTTTGGTGTAAATATAATGTTAATGGCTGATAATGTAGAAGATATAGCAAAACTAGTATGTGAAGAAGGCGTTAAAGTGGTTACAACTGGGGCTGGAAGTCCTGGTAAGTATATGGAAATGTGGAAAGATGCAGGGATAATAGTTATACCTGTAGTTGCATCAGTTGCTTTAGCTAAGAGAATGGAAAAAGCAGGTGCAGATGCAATAATAGCTGAAGGAACAGAATCAGGTGGTCATGTTGGTCAATTAACAACAATGACTTTAGTTCCACAAGTTGTAGATGCTGTAGAAGTTCCAGTTATAGCAGCAGGCGGAATTGCTGATGGAAGAGGTATAGTAGCTTCATATGCATTAGGAGCAGAGGGCGTTCAATTAGGAACAAGATTTTTAGTAGCAAAAGAATGTACAGCGCATCAAAATTATAAAGATAAGGTACTTTCTGCAAAAGATATTGATACAGATGTTACAGGAAGAATAACTGGTCACCCAGTAAGAGTTTTAAGAACTAAATTATCAAGAGAATTTATGAAACTTGAAAAAGCTGGTGATATAGAGAAGATGGAAGAGTTAGGAAGAGGTGCTTTAGCAAGAGCTGCTAAAGAAGGAGATTTAGACAGAGGATCAGTAATGGCTGGTCAAATTGCAGGATTAGTAAATAAAGAGCAAACATGTAGAGAAATAATAGAAGAAATCTTTGAAGAAGCTAAAAATTTAACTAAGGCTTTTGGAGGAAATAATGAATAAGAAAATAGCATTTCTTTTCTCAGGTCAAGGAGCACAGTATGTGGGAATGGGAAAAGAGTTATATGATAACATAGAAGAATGTAAAGATATATTTGATAAAGGTGAAGAGATATTAAATATGCCAATTAAGGATATAATCTTTAATGGGCCAGATGAGTTATTAACATTAACAGAAAATACACAACCAGCTATATTATTAACATCGTTAGCTTGTCTAAAGGCTCTTGAAATTAATGGAATAGAAAGTGAATGTGTAGCAGGTTTATCTTTAGGTGAGTACACAGCATTAATTTATTCAGGGGCTCTTTCACTTGAAAGTGGAGTAAAGCTTATTAAAGAAAGAGGAAGAATAATGGGATCTGCAAAAGATCTTGGAACTATGGCTGCTGTATTAAAGTTAAATGATGAAAAAACTAAAGAACTTTTAGAAAGAGCAGGAGAGTTTGGGGTAATTGAAGGGGCAAACTACAATTGCCCAGGTCAGGTGGCTCTTGCTGGTGAATTTAAAGCAATAGAAGCAGCAATTAGCATAGCTAAGGAATTAGGTGGAATGGCAATACCATTAAAGGTAAGTGGACCTTTCCATAGTTCTTTATTAGAAGCTTCAAGTTTTGAATTTGAAAAAACATTGCAATCAGTTGAGGTAAACAGTTTAACTAAAACAGTTTATTCAAATGTAAGTGGTGAGCCGTATAAGGCAGAAGATAATATAAAAGAATTGTTAAGAAAGCAAATGATGTCATCAGTATATTTTGAAAAAACAATTAGAGGCATGATTGAAAGTGGAATAGATACTTTTATAGAAATAGGTCCAGGAAAGGCATTAAGAGGCTTTGTTAAAAGAATAGATAGAAAAGCAACTGTATATAATGTAGAGGATTTAGAATCTTTAGAAGCAACTGTAAGTGCTTTAAAAGATTTATAGGAGGATAAGAATGTTAAAAGGTAAATGCGCAATAGTAACAGGTGCAGCAAGAGGGATAGGTAGAGCAATTGCAGTGAAATATGCTAAATTAGGTGCGAATATAGTACTTAATTATAGAAGTAGTGAATCAGAAGCAATTGAATTAGAAAATGAGCTTAAAGAATTAGGTGTAGAAGTATTAACTGTAAAAGCTGATATAAGCAACTTTGATGAAGCTCAAAATCTAATAAATTCAGCAAAAGAAAGATTTGGAAAAATTGATATATTAGTAAATAATGCAGGAATTACTAGAGATGGTTTAGTAATGAGAATGAAGGAAGAAGATTTTGATAAGGTAATAGAAGTAAATTTAAAGGGTGTATTTAATTGTTTAAGAGCAGTTTCTCCTATTATGATTAGACAAAAATCAGGAAAAATAATTAATATGTCTTCAGTTGTAGGTGTTATTGGAAATGCAGGACAAATTAATTATTGTGCAGCTAAGGCTGGAGTTATAGGAATGACTAAGTCTTTAGCAAGAGAAGTTGGAAGCAGAGGCATTAATGTTAATGCAATAGCACCAGGATTTATTCAAACAGATATGACAAGTGTACTATCAGATAAAACAAAGGAAGCAATTATGAATAATATTCCTTTAAAAACTTTAGGAGAACCTGATGATATTGCAGAAGTTGCAGCATTTTTAGCTAGCGATGCTTCAAAATATATAACAGGTCAAGTTATTAATGTTGATGGCGGAATGGCTATGTAATGGAGGAACAAAAAATGGATAGAAGAGTTGTAATAACAGGGGTAGGAGCGATAACTCCACTTGGAAATAATGTAGAAGATTTTTGGAATAATTGTAAAGAAGGAAAGTTAGGAATTGATTTCATAAAATCTATAAATACAGAAAATTTAGACGTTAAGATAGCTGGAGAAATTAAAGACTATAATCCAGAATTAGTATTAGATAAAAAAGAAATAAGAAGACTAGATAAATTCTCACAATATGCTTTAATAGCTGCTGATGAAGCAATAAAAAATGCTGCTTTAGATTTAGATAGCATTAATAAAGATAGATTTGGTGTAATTGTTGGTTCAGGAATAGGTGGATTCGAAACAATGGAATCAGGTTTTAAAAATCTATTTGATAGAGGACCTAAAAGAGTATCACCATTATTTATTCCAACAGCAATTATAAATCTTGGTGCAGGAAATATAGCTATAAAGTATGGTGCAAGAGGAATCTGTACATCAGTTGTTACAGCTTGTGCATCAGGTACAAATAATATTGGTGATGCATTTAGACATATAAAACATGGATATTCAGATATAATCTTAGCTGGGGGAACAGAAGCTCCAATTACAAGTATGTCAATTGCTGGATTTAACAGTATGAGAGCATTGAACTCTAATAATAACCCTGAAAGAGCATCAATTCCATTTGATAAGGAAAGATCAGGTTTTGTTATGGGTGAAGGAGCTGGGATTTTAGTAATGGAAAGTCTTGAGCATGCACAAGCTAGAGGCGCTAATATCATAGCTGAAATAGTTGGTTATGGAAGCACATGTGATGCTTATCATATAACTTCTCCAGATCCAAATGGTGAAGGTGCAGCAAGAGCAATGAATGATGCAATAAATGAAGCAGGAATAGATAAATTAGAAGTTTCATATATAAATGCACATGGAACATCAACAGAATTAAATGATAAATTTGAAACATTAGCTATAAAAAGAGTGTTTGGTGAAGAGGCTTATAAGATTCCAGTATCATCAACAAAATCAATGACAGGACACCTTCTAGGAGCAGCTGGTGCTATTGAAAGTATAATTTGTATTAAGGCTCTACAGGATGGATTTGTTCCTCCAACAATTGGATACAAAGAAAAAGATGAGAATTTAGATTTAGATTATGTACCAAATGAAGGAAGAAAAGCAGAATTAAAATATGCATTAACAAATTCATTAGGATTTGGTGGACATAATGCAACGTTAGCATTTAGAAAGTGGGAGTAAATTAGGAGGGTAGTACCTATGGATTTAAAAGAAATAAAAGAACTAGTAGAAATGATAAATTCATCAGATCTTGCATATTTTGAGTTAAAGATGGATGATAATTATTTAAAAATGGATAAATCATTAACTAGAAGTAGTGAAGCAAATAGTAAGACTAATGAATCAGGAAGAGAAGTAGAAGAAAAAGAAACATTTGTTAGAGAAACAAAGATAGAAACTACCTCAAAGGAAGAATTAGTAATAGAAAGCACTATAAGTAAAGATGAAATTGCTACTGATATTATAGATATAAAGGCACCTATGGTAGGAACATTTTATGGTTCGCCTTCACCAGATAAGGATGCATTTGTAAAAGAAGGCATGAAAGTTTCAAAGGGTGATATTTTATGTATTGTAGAGGCCATGAAGCTTATGAATGAAATAGAAAGTGATAGTGATTGTGAAATAGTAAAGATTTTAGTTAAAGATGGTGAAATGGTTGAATATGGTCAATCATTATTTAGTGTAAGGAGAGTGTAATATGTTAGGTCCGAAGGAAATTAAAGAAATAATACCACATAGATATCCTTTTTTATTATTAGATAGAGTAGAAGAAATTGTAGATGGAGTAAGTGCAAAGGGTTATAAAAATGTATCAATTAATGAGCCGTTTTTCCAAGGACATTATCCAGATTATCCAGTTATGCCAGGTGTATTAATACTAGAAGCTATGGCTCAATTAGGAGCAGTTGCAGTATTAAGTAAAGAAGAAAATAAAGGTAAGATCCCGTTATTTGCAGGAACCAATAAAGTAAGATGGAAAAAGCAAGTTGTTCCAGGGGATAAGCTTGACTTACATGTAGAAATAATAAAGTTTAGAGGTCCTATTGGAGTAGGTAAAGGGATTGCAACAGTTAATGGTGAGAAGGCTTGTGAAGCTGAATTGCTATTTGCTATAGGATAGGTGAGTATTATGTTAAAAAAAGTGCTAATTGCAAATAGAGGAGAAATAGCTGTTAGAATTATAAGAGCTTGTAGAGAACTTGGGATATTAACTGTTGCTGTATATTCAGAAGCTGATAAGGAAGCATTGCATACACAACTTGCAGATGAATCAGTTTGTATAGGACCTGCAGCAGCAAAGGATAGTTATTTAAATATAGCCAATATTTTAAGTGCTTGTGTATTAACAGGGGCTGATGCAATACATCCAGGGTTTGGTTTTTTATCAGAAAATCCACGATTTGCTAAAATGTGTTCAGAATGTAACATAAAGTTTATTGGACCTGATTTTGAATCAATTGAACTAATGGGAAATAAGGCAAGAGCTAGAGAAGTTATGAAAGCTGCTGATGTTCCAGTTGTTCCTGGATTTGAAGGAAAGATAGAAAGTGAAGAACATGCACTTCAAATAGCAAGAGAAATAGGATATCCTGTAATGATAAAGGCCGCAGCTGGTGGAGGCGGTAAAGGAATTAGAATAGTAAGAAAAGAAGATGAGTTTAATTTAGCATATAATACTGCTAAATCAGAATCAAAGGCCTGTTTTGGTGACGATACAATATATATAGAAAAATTTGTTGAAAAACCTAGACATATTGAGTTTCAAATTTTAGCAGATAACTATGGGAATGTAATTCATTTAGGTGAAAGAGAATGTTCTCTGCAAAGAAAAAATCAAAAGGTTTTAGAAGAAGCACCTTCAACATTTTTAAATGAAAATTTAAGATATGAAATGGGAGAAATAGCAAAAAGAGCTGCAACAGCAGTAGGTTATAAAAATGCTGGAACTATTGAATTCTTAGTAGATAAAAATTGCAATTACTATTTTATGGAAATGAATACTAGAATACAAGTTGAGCATCCCATAACTGAAATGATTACTGGAGTTGATTTAGTTAAAGAGCAATTAAAAATAGCATCAGGTATAGAGTTAGATATTAAGCAGGATGATATAAAAATAACAGGTCATGCAATAGAATGTAGAATAAATGCAGAAGATCCAAGTAAGGATTTTAGACCATGTCCTGGAACTATTAAAGAACTATGTATGCCAGCAGGTATGGGAGTTAGACTTGAAAGTTCAATTTATTGTGGATATAAAATACCACCTTATTATGATTCTATGATTGCAAAGCTAATAACTTTTGCCAATACTAGAGAAGAGGCTATTATAAAGATGAAAAGATCTTTAGGTGAATTTGGAATTGGTGGAGTTATAACTAATATAGATTTCCAATATTGGTTAATACAACAAGAAGAGTTTTTAAATGGTGAATATGATACTTCATTTTTAGCAGAAAAGATGGTGAAGAAAGATGCTTAAAGATTTGTTTAAGAAAAGTCAATATGCAACTGTAAGCAAGGTTCACTTTGATGTAAAGGAAGAAGAGCCTAAACCTAACATTCCATCGGGAATGTGGAGTAAATGTGATGACTGTGGAAATATACTTTATACAGAAGATTTAAATTCAAACTTTCATGTATGTAACAAGTGTAATTTTCATTTTAAAATAAATTCAAAAGAAAGAATAAGACAATTTTTTGATAGAGATACATTTAAAGAATACTTTAAGGAAATAGTTTCCAAAAATCCTTTAGAATTTAAAGGGTATGAGGAGAAAATAAAAAAAGGTAAGGTTGCGTCTAATAGCAATGAAGCTGTAGTAACTGGTGTAGGTAAGATAAATGGAATAGATATTGCTGTAGCAATAATGGATAGTTATTTTATGATGGGAAGTATGGGAACAGCAGTTGGAGAAAAAATTACAAGAATTGTTGAACATGCTACTAAGGAAAGATTGCCATTAATAATTTTTACAGCATCAGGTGGAGCTAGAATGCAAGAAGGAATATTTTCATTAATGCAGATGGCTAAAATATCGGCTGCAATAGCTAGGCATGATAACGAAGGCTTATTATATGTAACTGTGGTAACGAATCCTACAACTGGTGGAGTTACAGCAAGTTTTGCAATGGAAGGAGATATTATTCTAAGTGAACCGGGGGCATTAATCGGATTTGCAGGAAGAAGAGTAATTGAAAATACAATTAAAGAAACCTTGCCAGATGATTTCCAAAAGGCAGAGTTTTTATTAGAAAAGGGATTTGTTGATTCCATTGTTAATAGAAAAGACTTAAAAGGACAAATATATAAAATACTATGCCTACATGGGGAGAAAAGAAATGAATAGAGAAATTTCAGCATGGGAAAAGGTAAATATAGCAAGACATAAGGATAGACCCAATGGTATTTATTATATAGATAGAATTTTTGAAAATTTTATTGAGTTACATGGGGATAGAAATTTTTCTGACGATAAATCTATTGTTGGAGGAATTGCTTCTATTAATGGAATAAGTGTAACGGTTATTGCTATTACTAAAGGGGAAAACACAAAAGAGAATATAGAGAGAAACTTTGGTATGCCAAGCCCTGAGGGGTATAGAAAAGCTTTAAGATTAATGAAGCAGGCAGAAAAGTTTAATAGACCTATAATATGTTTTGTAGATACACCTGGAGCTTTTCCTGGTGTAGGAGCTGAAGAAAGAGGTCAAGGGCAAGCAATTGCACAAAACTTAATGGAGCTAAGTAGAATAAATACACCTGTAATTTCTATAATAGTTGGAGAAGGTGGGAGTGGTGGAGCTTTAGCTTTAGCTGTTGGAGATAAGATTTTTATGCTTGAACATTCAATTTATTCCATATTGTCTCCAGAAGGCTTTGCATCAATTCTTTGGAAAGATGGAAGTAGAGCAAAGGAAGCTGCAGAAATAATGAAGATAACTGCTCAAGATCTTATGAAGTTTAATATAATAGATGGAATAGTAAGAGAGCCTAGAGGCGGAGCTCATAAGCATAAGCTTAGAATGGCTTTAGGTATAAAAAAAGAAATATTAGATAGCTTAAAAGAGTTACAAAGTAAAGGTAAAGAAGATTTATTAAATGAAAGATATAGTAAGTTTAGAAATATGGGGAACTTTTATTAATGAAAAACAGTGATTTACGCTGTTTTTCTTTTTATATATAAATAAATATGATATTATTATAAAAAGTAAAGCTTTTACAGGGGGAGTTTTTTATGATGAATACTAGCTTAGATGTTGCTAAAATTGCAACTAAAATGGCTATTTCTTCAAGAGAAGAAGAAGAGTTTTTAAAAAAAGAGTTTAAGAATAAAAACATTTTAGTTACAGCAGTAAATATTGGTGGAAATATAAATGAATCAACTAGTAAAATACTTGAAAGAGCATTAGTAGCATCCAAAAGAAATGGTGTAATAAGAGAAGAACATTTACATGAAGGCGGAATTATAGGTGCTACAAGAGATGCATTGGCCCAAGTGTGGAATCGAGCTAGTGGTCAAAGTGTTGGTGGAAAAATCGGTATAGCAAGAAAAGGTGAACACTTAAGTGTATGCATATTTTTAAGTGTTGGTTTATTACATTTAGATGAAGTAGTTATTGGAATAGGTCATAGGGCAATTCCGATGTAGTAAAAGGTTAGAGACTATTATTTAGTTTCTAGCCTTTAATTTTTTGCTATATTTTAAACTTGTATTGATAAAGTTAATATTATTAGTTAAGAAGTAAGAATGAAAAAGTAATAGTTTCGGTAAAAACTCCTTAGGGAGTTTTTTTATATTTTATTTATTCACTCTTACTTAAACTTGTTTGCTCATAATATTTATGAAAAACTACTATCAACACTCATTTAAAACGTAGCCCTATTTTTATATTTACAATGGATTAGAATAAAAGAGTAGTAATAAACATAAAATATTCCAATATTCACAAGGACATTGTTATAAAAATAACGATTTATATTTAGTAACAAAAAGGAGAAAGATTGTAAAAAGTGGTAAAATAAAGAAAAAAGCCTGTTGTGAGATAAAATTGAGATAATTAATATTTCGAGTAATCTGAAAATATAAAAAAGTAAAAACTGTCGAATAAAATAGCTTTAATTAGGGAAAATATAAGATGTGGGTTGAAAAATGACAGATAGAAATGGCTATTTTAAAAGGATTCAGACAAATAAGAATATTTTTTAAAAAGTATTTAATAAAATAGTGAAAAATTTCACAAAAAAAGATTGACAAAAATTAAACAATGATTTAAAATAAATTTGTACTCAAGTGAGAGACGAATAAATGAATAAGCAAATTAAAATAAAAATTCAGATAAATCTAGGAGGAATAACAATGCAAGTTACAAATGCACAAGAGTTAACTCAAAGAATCCAAAAATTAAGAGAAGCACAAAGAGTGTTCGCTACTTATACACAAGAGCAAGTAGATGAAATATTTAGAGCTGCAGCAATGGCAGCTAATGACAACAGAATTAAATTAGCTAAAATGGCAGTTGCAGAAAGTGGAATGGGAATAGTTGAAGATAAGGTTATCAAAAACCACTTTGCAGCAGAATATATATACAACCAATACAAGGATATGAAAACTTGTGGTGTAATAGAAAAAGATCACACATTTGGTATAACTAAGGTTGCTGAACCAATAGGGGTTATAGCTGCAATAGTACCAACTACAAATCCAACATCAACAGCTATATTCAAGACTTTAATAGCTTTAAAAACAAGAAATGCAATAATTATATCACCACATCCAAGAGCTAAGGAAGCTACAATAGAAGCAGCTAGAATAGTTTTAGATGCAGCAGTTAAAGCAGGAGCTCCAGAAGGAATAATTGCTTGGATAGATCAACCATCAGTTGAATTATCACAAAATGTTATGAGAGAATCAGATATAATACTTGCTACAGGTGGACCTGCAATGGTTAAGTCAGCTTACTCATCAGGAAGACCAGCATTAGGAGTTGGAGCAGGTAATACACCAGCTATTATAGATGAAACAGCTCACATAAAAATGGCTGTAAACTCAATACTTCTTTCAAAGACATTTGATAACGGAGTTATCTGTGCATCAGAACAAAGTATCTTAGTAATGGATGAAGTTTATGATGAAGTTAGAAGTGAATTAGCTGCAAGAGGAGCTTACATCTTAAAGGGTGAAGAAATAGATAAGGTTAGAAAGATAATCTTAAATGAAAAAGGTGGATTAAATGCTAACATGGTTGGTCAATCTGCTTACAAAATAGCTGAAATGGCAGGAGTTAAGGTTCCAACTACAGCTAAGGTATTAGTTGGTGAAGTTGAATCAGTAGAATTAGAAGAACCATTCTCACATGAAAAATTATCTCCAGTACTAGCTATGTACAGAGTAAAATCATTTGATGAAGCTTTAACTAAAGCTTGTAGATTAATAGAATTAGGTGGTATGGGTCATACTTCAGTATTCTACACAGATCAAACTAAGTCAACTGATAGAATAGCAGCATTCGGAGCAGCTATGAAAACAGCAAGAACATTAATAAACATGCCTGCATCACAAGGAGCTATCGGAGATGTATTTAACTTTAGATTAGCACCATCATTAACACTAGGATGCGGATCATGGGGAGGAAACTCAGTTTCAGAAAACGTTGGTCCTAAGCACTTAATTAACATTAAGAGTGTTGCTGAAAGGAGAGAAAATATGCTTTGGTTTAGAGTTCCAGAAAAAGTTTACTTCAAATATGGTTGTTTACCAATAGCTCTTCAAGAGTTACACGATATGGGTAAAAAGAAAGTATTTATAGTAACAGATAAAGTATTATTTGAATTAGGATACACAAATAAAGTTACAGAAGTATTAGAAAGACACGGAATACAATATAAAATATTTGCAGATGTTGAACCAGACCCAACATTAAGATCAGCTAGAGCTGGTGCTAAAGAAATGTTAGCATTTAACCCAGACGTTGTATTATCACTTGGTGGTGGATCAGCTATGGATGCTGCTAAAATTATGTGGGTAATGTATGAGCATCCAGAAGTTAAATTCGAAGATTTAGCTATGACATTCATGGATATAAGAAAGAGAATATACAAATTCCCAACATTAGGTCAAAAAGCTATGATGGTTGCAGTTGCTACATCAGCAGGTACAGGATCAGAAGTTACTCCGTTTGCAGTTATAACTGATGAAAAGACAGGAGTTAAGTATCCATTAGCAGATTACGAACTAACTCCAGATATGGCAATAGTAGATGCTGAATTAATGATGACATCACCTAAGGGATTAACATCATGTGCTGGTATTGACGTATTAGTTCACTCATTAGAAGCTTATGTTTCAATAATGGCATCAGAATTTACTAATGGATTAGCTTTAGAAGCAATAAGATTAGTATTTAAATATTTACCAGATGCTTATGCAGAAGGAACAACTAATATTAAGGCTAGAGAAAAAATGGCTCATGCTTCATGTATAGCTGGTATGGCATTCTCAAATGCATTCTTAGGAATTAACCACTCAATGGCTCATAAATTAGGTGCATTCCACCACTTACCACACGGTATGGCTAATGCATTATTAATGAATGAAGTTATTAAGTTCAATGCTACAGATGCTCCAACTAAGCAAGCAGCATTTGCACAATACAAATATCCAAATGCAGCATGGAGATATGCTAGAATAGCTGACTACCTACAATTAGGTGGAAATTCTACAGAAGAAAAAGTAGAATTATTATTAAAAGCTATAGATGAATTAAAAGCTAAGGTTGGAATGCCTAAGACTATATCAGAAGCTGGAGTTGCTAAAGAAACATTCTTTGCAACATTAGATGAAATGGTTGAGCAAGCATTTGATGACCAATGTACAGGAGCTAACCCAAGATACCCATTAATGAGCGAACTTAAAGAAATGTATATAAATGCATTTGAAGCTCCAAAAGCTCAAGTTAAAGAAGTTAAAAAAGACAACAAAAAGAAATAATTTTATAAGTTGACATTCTAAAATAGATAATAGCTTCAAGGTTTATCCTTGAAGCTATTTTATTTTGTTATTATAAGAAAATAAAATAATGAATATAATTATAAATAAGTTATGGTAAAATTAGTTTATTAAACTTTTAATAAGTAAAGAAATATAGGAGGGAAAATGAGGGGTTTCAAAGGGGTTATAGTATCATTTTTATTATTATCAGTTATATTTGTTACTGGATGTGGTGAAGAGCTAAAGATTAACAAAGAAAAAATAAAAGAAACTATTGATTTAGTGTTATCATATGAAGGTGGTTATGATGAAGAAGTTAAAAAACATATAAGTGAAGAAAATTTTTATGTATGTAACTATACAGAGTTTTATTCATTTTACTTAGGAAGAGCAACCTTAGAAGAATATGAAAGCAAAGTTAATTCCATAAATAATAAGAATGGGAAAATAGAGGTTTGCATGACTTTAAATATGAAGGCTAAGGCTACTATGTTAAATGATGCAGGGGAAACAGGTGAAGAGGCTATTGGAGAAAATGTTCCAGTAGAGTTAATATTAAATGAAAAAGATGGTGAATATTTTATAGAAAGCTTTATAGAATATGAAGGCCTAGAAAAAGCTATTGAAAATAACAAAGGATTTAAATAAGAAAGAGGGATTTTAATGTATAAACCATTAGCAGACTTAATTAGACCAACAGATCTTTCAGAAGTTTGTGGGCAAAAGCATATATTAGGTAAGAATAAAATTTTAGATAGAATAGTTAATAGTGGAACAATATCAAATATGATTTTTTATGGACCACCTGGAGTAGGTAAAACAACTGTTGCAAATATTATAGCAAAAAAAGCAGGAAAGAGATTTTTTAAGCTTAATGCTACAAATTCATCTTTAAAGGATATACAAAATATTACTAATGAACTTGATACTTTTTTAGGTGTAAATGGAGTTATATTATATTTAGATGAGATACAAAATTTTAATAAGAAACAACAACAATCACTTTTAGAATATATAGAAGATGGAAGAATTACATTAATCGCTTCTACTACAGAAAATCCTTACCACTATATTTTTAAGGCTTTACTGAGCAGATCTACAATATTTGAGTTTAAGCCATTAGAGGAAGAGGACATAAAAATAGCACTAAATAGAGCTATTAATATAAAGTCAGAAGATTATAAAGAAATAAATTTAGAAGTAAAAGAAGAGGCTATAAATTATCTAGCCTCTTATTGTAATGGTGATGTAAGAAAAGCTATGAATGGTTTAGAGGTAGCTTTGAATTCAACTAATCCAAATTCAGAAGGAATAATTATAATTGATGAGGAGATCGTTAGAGATTCAACTCAAAGTAAAATAATATCCTATGATATGAAGGGAGATAGTCATTACGATTATTTAAGTGCTTTTCAAAAGTCCATTAGGGGTAGCGACCAGGATGCTGCTATACATTACTTAGCAAGATTAATAAAGGCTGGAGACTTAATTTCTATATGTAGAAGACTTTTGGTAATAGCATGTGAAGATATAGGTCTTGCATATCCTCAAGCCATTACTATAGTTAAATCATTAGTTGACTCAGCAAGAGAGTTAGGATTTCCAGAAGCTAGAATACCACTTGCGGAAGCAACTATATTATTAGCAACAAGTCCAAAATCAAATTCAGCTTATTTGGCTATAGATAGTGCTTTAAGTGACTTAGATAATCTAAGGGTTGATGATGTGCCTTTACATTTAAAAGATGCACATTATAGTGGTGCCAGTAGCTTAGGCAGAGGAGTTCAATATAAATATCCTCATTCCTATGAGATGAATTATGTAAAACAGGATTATTTACCTAAAAATTTATTAGGTAAAAAATATTATGAATATGGTAATAATAAAATAGAAAAGACAACTGAAGAGTATTGGAGAAAAGTGAAATCTTTAAGAAAGTAATTCTGATAATAATAGTAGGAATTAAAAGCATTTTATATAGAATATGAATTATTTTAATTAAATAGTTAAAATCAAATTAATTTGGTTAAAAACAATAAAAAATGAAGATTATTTAGCGTTGACAATAGCAGAGTGTTTTGCTAAGATATAAACATAAAGACAAGTAAAACAGTCAACATTAAGGGGTGAGAAAATATGAAGCTTTCCACTAAAGGAAGATATGGTGTTAAAGCTATGGTAGATCTTGCAATACACTATGGAGATTCCCCTGTATCAATAAAGACAATTTCACAAAGACAAAACATATCAGAATATTATTTAGAACAACTGTTTTCACCACTTAGAAAGGCTAACCTTATAAAGAGTATTAGGGGAGCACAAGGTGGTTATGTTTTAAATAAACATCCAAAGGAAATAAAGGTTTCAGATGTGATGTTTGTATTAGAGGGACCAATTGAAATAGCTGATTGTATTGAAGGAGCAGAGTGTAACAATATAGATTGTTGTGCTACAAGACTTTTATGGGAAAAAATTAAAAAAAGTATAGATGAAGTAATGGAGAATATTACTCTTCAAGATATAGTTAACGACTATAATATTATAAAAGATAAAAATGAAGGAATAAGTTTAGTCAAGAGGAGCGAGGAATAATGAAAAACGTATATATGGATTATGCAGCAACTACATATGTAAAACCTGAAGTACTAGAAGAAATGATGCCATATTTCACTGAAAAGTTTGGAAATCCATCATCATTTTATGGGATTTCAAGAGAAACTAAGGTTGCAATAGATAAAGCAAGAAATAATGTTGCAAGAGGATTAAATGCAGATGCTAATGAAATTTACTTTACAGCAGGTGGATCAGAGGCTGATAACTGGGCTATTAAAGGAATAGCTTGGGCACATAAAAATAAAGGGAATCATATAATAACTACAAAAGTAGAGCATCATGCTGTATTACATACTTGCGAATATTTAGAGAAAAACGGATTTGAAGTTACATATCTAGATGTAAATGAAGAAGGATTTGTAGAAATAGAAGATTTAAAAAATGCTATTACAGATAAAACTATATTAGTATCAATAATGTTTGCTAATAATGAAATAGGAACTATTCAACCAGTTAAGGAAATAGGAGCAATTTGTAGAGAAAGAAAAATCTTCTTCCATACAGATGCAGTTCAAGCAGTAGGTAACATTGAAATAGATGTTAAAGAAATGAACATTGACTTATTATCATTAGCGGGACATAAGATTTATGGGCCTAAAGGAATTGGGGCTTTATACATTAGAAAAGGTATAAAGATAGATAACTTAATTCACGGTGGAGGTCAAGAGAGAGCTAGAAGAGCAGGAACAGAAAATATTGCAGCGGTTGTAGGATTAGGAAAGGCTATGGAAATAGCAATTGATAATTTAGAAGATCATGCAAAGAAGATGTCTGCTTTAAGAGATAAATTAATAGATGGATTATTAAAAGTTCCTCACACAAGATTAAATGGACCAAGAGGAGACAAGAGATTACCTGGTAATGCAAATATCACTTTTGAATTTATAGAAGGTGAATCAATATTATTATCATTAGATTTTGAAGGTGTGTGTGCTTCAAGTGGAAGTGCTTGTACATCAGGTTCATTAGATCCATCACATGTGTTATTAGCAATAGGGTTACCACATGAATTAGCACATGGATCATTAAGATTAACTTTAGGTGAAGGTTCAACAGAAGAAGATGTAGATTATGTTTTAGAAGTTGTACCACCAATTATAGAAAGATTAAGAAATATGTCACCACTATGGGAAGACTATTTAAAGAAGGGAGCAAAATAATTATGATGTATAGCGATAAAGTAATGGATCATTTTAGAAATCCAAGAAATGTTGGAGAAATAGAAGATGCAAACGGAGTTGGAGAAGTAGGAAACGCTAAATGCGGAGATATAATGAAAGTATATCTTAAAGTTGAAGATAATGTAATTAAAGATGTTAAATTTAAAACATTTGGTTGTGGGTCAGCAATTGCTTCATCATCAATGGCTACAGAATTAATTAAGGGAAAAACAATAGAAGAAGCTTGGGCTTTATCAAATAAAGCAGTAGCTGAAGCTTTAGATGGACTTCCACCAGTAAAAATGCACTGTTCAGTATTAGCAGAAGAAGCTATTCATAAGGCAATAAATGATTATAGAAAAAATGCAGGTCTTAGCTTAGATGGCTGGGAATTTGAAGAGCATGACGACATCCACGATCATGTTCATGGACATGAGGAATAAGATACAAGGATGAAAAAGAAGGTTGTAGTTGGTATGAGCGGCGGAGTTGATAGCTCCGTCGCTGCATATCTTTTAAAAGAACAGGGGTACGATGTAATTGGTGTTACAATGAAACACTGGGAAGAGGATGAAGATTATGTTGAAAGAGAAGGTGGATGTTGTTCTCTTTCTGCTACAGAAGACGCTAGAAGAGTTGCCGATAGACTAGGGATTCCTTTTTATGTATTAAACTTTAAAGAATCCTTTAAAGAGAAAGTTATAGATTATTTTGTTCAAGAATACATTGATGGAAGAACTCCTAATCCATGTATAGCTTGTAATAAACATATAAAGTTTGATGAGTTTTTAAGAAGAGCAAAGGGGATAGGAGCTGACTATGTAGCTACTGGACACTATGCTAAAATTGAAGAACGTGATGGAAGGTATTATTTATTAAGAGCTGATGATGATAAAAAGGATCAAACTTATGCTCTTTATAACTTTACGCAAGAACAATTAAGTCAAACTTTAATGCCTTGTGGAGATTATACAAAGGATAAAATTAGAGAAATTGCTAAGGAAATAGGTCTTGCTGTTCATAATAAAAAGGATAGTGAAGAAATTTGCTTTATTCCTGATAATGATCATGGTAAGTACATATTAAATGCAAGACCAAATACTATAAAAGAAGGAAATTTTGTAGATAAAAATGGTAATATTTTAGGTAAGCACAAGGGGATTGTTTACTATACAATAGGCCAAAGAAAAGGATTAGGAATAGCTTTAGGAAGACCGGTTTTTGTAACTGACATTAATCCAAGAACTAATGAAGTTGTAATTGGGCCAGAAACTGATATCTTTAAAACAGATTTAGTTGCAAAGGATGTTAACTTTATACCATTTGATGAGCTTACTGAAGAACTTCAAATAACATCAAAGGTAAGATATCAAGCTAAACCATCAGATGCTACAATATCACCACTTCCTAATGGAAGAGTTAAGGTTTCATTTAAAGAAAAACAAAGAGCTATTACAAAGGGTCAATCAGTTGTATTTTACAATGGAAATGAAGTTGTAGGTGGCGGAATAATAGAAAAGATACTTTAAATATAAAAAATTCTCATAATTAATTTTATGAGGATTTTTTTTTATTTTTTGGAAAAAATATATATTGAAATAAAAAATGTAAGGAGTAGAAATGTTAAAGACAAAGGATTTTTATCTAATGAAGGTGTTTAATATTCAAGGCAAGTATTTAGGTGTAATTGATGATATATGCATTAATTTTTATAGCCAAAAAATAGAAGGATTTTTTATATCAAATTTTAAGTTCTTTTCAAAGAAAAATTATTTTAAAGTAGAGGATATTGTATCTATTGATAAAGAAATTATAGTAAATAAAATAGAAAAGCATAAGGGATTAGCATTTAAAGAAATAAAATATATGGACATAATAGACAAAAATAATATAATGAGAGGCGTATTAGAGGATATTATAATATCTAGAAATGATATGTCGATAAAGGGGTTAGTAATGAGTTCAGGAGTTTTTGATAAGATGATAAGAGGAAAGGATATACTATTACTAAATCAATGTGTATTAGGAGAGGATTGTATATTATATACAGGAAGTAGTGATATAATATTAAAGGCAATTCCTCGTAAGACAAAAAGATGATAAATTTAAAGAAGTATAAAAATATAATTAATAAAATACTCTTTATAATACTCATTATAATAATTTTACTTATGTATCTTAAGATAAAAACTGTAAATACAATTGTTAATATAATTTTCATTGGTTTTATACTAGCTTATGCATTAAAGCCAATTAGAAATGGGATAAGTGAAAAATTTAGAATAAGTAAGAAAATATCCTCTATAGGAATAATTATTGCTATATTTGCTGTAATTATAATATCATTGTATTTAATAATACCAGTAATTATTAAAGAAAGTTCTACATTAGGAACGGTCTTAGATAATATAGACGATTATATCTATAAGCTAGGAGAAAAATTAAATATAAGTGATATGTCTTATTTTGAACTTTTATATAAGCAAGTAAATGAACAAGTTAATTATTTTTTATCTAGTTTCTCTAACAATTTTCTTGATAATATAATTGATTTATTTGATAATATTATTTCTTGTGCAATAGTACCAATAGTAACCTACTATTTTTTAGTAGATGGAGACTTAATTTATAATAAGGTATTATTAATTTTACCTACAGAAAAAAGAGTCATTGCTAAAAAGAGTATAACTAATATAGATAAAATATTGTCAAGGTATATTATAAGTCAATTGTTTTTATCAGCGATAATTGGAGTGTTAACATTTATAATGTTAGTTATTATAGATGTTAAGTTTGCATTTATTTTAGCTCTTTTAAATGGAGTATTAAATATAATACCTTATTTTGGTCCAATAATAGGTGGTATTCCAGCTGTTTTTGTTGCACTGTTAGATTCACCTGGAAAGGCATTGTGGACAATAATAGGTGTATTTATAATTCAACAGTTAGAAGGAAATATATTATCACCTAAAATTACAGGCGATAGCACTAATATGCATCCTATAATAATCATAATTTTATTATTGATAGGAGAAAAAATAGGAGGATTTGCAGGTATGATTTTAGCTGTTCCTATAGGAGTAATAATAAAGGTTATATATGATGATATTAATGATTATTTATTTTAGTAAAGAGATAAAATAATTGACATAATTTAATAAATACAATATAATTTCATTGAAATATAATGAAATATAGTAAGCTGTGAAGAGAATGAGTAAATATGAATTTCTATAGTCAGAGAGGAAGTGGATGGTGTGAACTTCTTATGAAATATATTGAAGCTATCTTGGAGCTTTATTTTCTAAGTGATGCATTATTTATAATGCATAATTAGGGTGGTACCGCGGAATTTAAGTTTTCGTCCCTTGTTTTTATTAGGGATGGAGACTTTTTTTATTATATAAAAAACAATAATAATTATATTTATGGAGGTAATTAACGATGAAATTCATGGGAGCAAATGAATTAAGAGATGCTTATTTAAGCTTTTTTGAATCAAAGGAACACTTAAAGTTAGAGAGTTTTCCACTAGTGCCTAAAAATGACAAGTCACTTTTATTAATAAATGCAGGTATGGCACCTTTAAAGCCTTACTTTACAGGATTACAAAAGCCACCTAGAAATAGAATTGCTACATGTCAAAAATGTATAAGAACTGGAGATATCGAAAATGTAGGTAAGACTTCAAGACATGGTACTTTCTTTGAAATGCTTGGTAACTTCTCATTTGGAGATTATTTTAAAGAAGAAATTATTCCATGGGCATGGGAGTTTATAACAGAAACACTTCAAATACCAAAGGATAAGCTATATGTAACTATATATTTAGAAGATGATGAAGCTTTTGATATATGGTGTAAAAAAACAGATGTAGATCCAAGTAGAATATTTAGATTAGGTAAAGATGATAACTTCTGGGAAATAGGTGTTGGGCCATGTGGACCTTGTACTGAAATTCATTATGATAGAGGCGAAGGTAAGATAACTACAACAGAAGAGTTTATAAAAGCAAGTGATGAAGATAGAGTAGTTGAGTTTTGGAACTTAGTATTTACTCAATTTGATAAAGATGAAGCTGGAAATTACAATAGACTAGCTAATCCTAATATAGATACTGGAATGGGTCTTGAAAGAATAGCTACAATTATGCAAGGTGTTAACAATATATTTGAAATAGATACAGTTAGAAGTATTTTAAATAAAGTAGCTACATTATCAGGAGTTACTTATGGAGAAGATGCAGCTAAGGATGTTTCATTAAGAATAATAACTGACCATGTTAAGTCAGTAACTATGTTAATATCTGATGGAGTTCAACCAAGTAATGAAGGAAGAGGATATGTTTTAAGAAGACTTTTAAGAAGAGCAGCAAGACATGGAAGACTACTTGGAATAAAGGGATTATTCTTAACAGATATAGTTGAAACTGTAGTTGAAAACTATGGCAGTGCATATCCTAAATTAAATGAAGATAAAGAATATATTGAAAAAATTATTTCATTAGAAGAAGAAAGATTTAACGAAACTATTGATTCAGGAATGAATATTTTAAATGGATATATTTTAGAACTTGAGGAAAATAAAGAAACAGTATTAAAGGGAGAAAAAGCCTTTAAACTTTATGATACTTTTGGATTCCCAATAGAACTTACAGAAGAAATTCTTGAAGAAAAAGGGATGTCTGTAGACCATGAATCATTTAAAAAGGAAATGGAAGAACAAAGACAAAGAGCTAGAAGTGCTAGAGGTGAATCATCATATATGGGTAGCGATGAAAACCCTATTAATAAAATAGAAGCATCTATAAATACTGAGTTTGTAGGATATAATTCTACTGAAACAGTTGGAGAAGTTTTAGTTCTAGCAAATGATGAAAGCTTTAAGGATGAGTTAGCTAAAGATGAAAAGGGTTATATAGTTACAGATAACACTACTTTCTATGCTGAAATGGGTGGTCAAGTAGGAGATAAGGGTACTATAACTAGTGAATCAGGAGAAGCTTACGTTTATAATACTAAGAAAAATGTTGGTGGAAAGACGGTTCATTATGTGAAAGTTAATTCAGGGTCAATTAAAAAAGGTGAAAAAGTAACATTAAAGGTTGATGCTGTAAGAAGAAACAATATATGCAAAAATCATACTGCAACACATATGTTACATGAAGCATTAAAAGAAGTAGTAGGAAAACATGTAAATCAAGCAGGTTCATATGTTGATGATGAAAGATTAAGATTTGACTTTGCTCACTTCCAAGGTTTAACACAAGAAGAATTAGAAAAAACAGAAGAATTAGTAAATAAAAAAATAATGGAAGTATTTAAGGTTGATACAAATCTTATGACTTTAGAAGAAGCTAAAGCTTGTGGAGCAATGGCATTATTTGATGATAAGTATGGAGATAAAGTTAGAGTTGTAGAAGTTGGAGAGTTCTCTAAAGAGCTTTGTGGTGGAACGCACGTATTAAATGCTGGTGAAATTGGTTTATTTAGAATAATTGGTGAATCAGGAGTTGCAGCTGGAATAAGAAGAATAGAGGCTGTTACAGGATTTAATGCAATTAAATATGTAGAAGAGAAACAAAGATTATTAAAAGAAGCTTGTCAAACTTTAAAATGTACAGAAAAGGATATTTTAAAGAAATTATCTTCTCAAGCAAATGAATTAAAAGAAAAAGATAAAGAAATATCAGATTTAAAAGCTAAGTTAACATCAGGAGCAGAAGATGAAATTATAAACAGCCTTAAAGAAATAAATGGAGTTAAAGTAATTTCATATGCAATGGAAGATGTAGATGCAAATGCTCTAAGAGATTTAGCAGATAAAATGAGAAATAAAATAGGTAGCGGTGTTGTTGTATTATTAAGCAATGCAGCAGGTAAAGTTAATTTAGTAGCAATGGCAACAAAAGATGTATTAGCATCAGGAATTCATTGTGGAAAGATAATTAAAGAAGTAGCAACTGTTGTAGGCGGTGGCGGTGGTGGAAGACCGGACATGGCTCAAGCAGGAGGGAAAAACCCAGAAAAAATAAATGAAGCAGTTGAAAAAACATATTCAGTAGTTGAAACTTTAGTAAAATAGTGTACTTTTTCATTTATATAGGTTATAATTACATTAAGGAAAATATATGAATAAAAATATAAATGAAATAGAATAATATAAATGAAATAATTTATAAAATAAATATGTGAGGGGGTGAGCTGCAAGTATTAGCAGCGATATTATGAGTAATAATTTAGACCACACTATGCAATTTAATTTAAACATTAACAAAGAGGATTTAACTAAATCAATATTAACAGATGTTTATAATGCGTTACAGGAAAAGGGGTATAATCCTATAAACCAATTAGTTGGTTATCTTATTTCTGGAGACCCTTCTTACATCACTAGCTACAACGGAGCAAGAGCTTTACTAAGAAAACTTGAAAGAGACGAAATTCTTGAAGAAGTTATAAAATCTTATTTAGAAATAAAATAAAGAGTGCCCGTTTATTCGGGCACTCTTAATATTTAAGGAGTGAAGTATGAGAATACTAGGCTTAGACGTAGGATCTAAAACTATAGGAGTTGCTATTAGTGATCCATTAGGATGGACTGCACAAGGTATGACAACTATTAGAAGAGCTAATAGAGAAAAGGATATTCAAGAAGTAGTTAAAATTTGCAAGGAATATTCAGTAGAAACTATAGTTATTGGATTACCTAAAAATATGAATGGAAGCATTGGAGAATCAGGAGAGAGAGTCCTAGAGCTTTCAGAGGATATTAAAGAAGCTACTGGAATAAAGGTTGAAATGTGGGATGAGAGACTTACTACAGTAGCAGCACATAAGGCAATGATTGAAGCGGATTTATCTAGAGGGAAAAGAAAGAAAATAGTAGATAAAATTGCAGCTACATACATACTACAAGGTTATTTAGATAGATTAAGTATGAAATAAATAGTTATTCCCAATTGAAACTTATTATTGACAAGCAATTGGGCAAAAACTACAATATATAAAAAGGAGTTTTTAAAATGAATAAAGATTTAAAACAAATTGAATTATACGATGAAGAAGGGAATTTAGTAAAATTAAATGTTGTAGCATTTTTTGATATGGTAAATCCTGAAACTGAAGAAAAATCAGAATATGTTATTGTATATGATGATGAATATACAGAAGATGATATATTTGCATTAAAAGTTGAAAAAGATGAAGATGATGAAGACTTATTAATTCCAATAGATGATGAAGTAGAACTTGCAGCAGTTCAAGAAGCTTATAATACTATTTTTAGTGAAGAAGAATAAGCATAAGTTAATTAAGAAGAGGTGTTGTCTATGGAAAAGTCAACTGTTATAGATTTTAATGTCTTAAAAGATGATTTAAAGCAAAAAGGATATAAATTAACTCCACAAAGAAGAGCAATAGTAGATACTATTATCGAAAAAGAGGGAGAGCACTTAACTGCAGAAGAAATATACGATCAAGTTAAAAAGAATTGCCCTGAAATAGGATTAGCAACAGTATACAGAACTATATTATTGTTAGAGGAATTAGGGGTAATATGCAAACTAGATTTAAATGATGGATGCAGTAGATATGAATTAGTTCATCAAGATGAAGCTCATAGACATCATCATTTAGTATGTAACGAGTGTAGAAGTGTTATGGAAGTTCAAGATGATCTTTTAGATGAGCTAGAAGATGAAATAGAGAGAACTTATGGATTTAAAATTTTAGATCATAGCGTTAAATTCTTTGGTCTTTGTAAAAAATGCCAAAGTAAAAATATATTATAGTGGGGTTAATATTACGACAGTAGAGATTAATGCCTGGCAAAATATTTGCGAAAAGGAGGGGACGTATTGAAGAACGAAAAAGCAAAGGTTAAGATTATTCCATTAGGTGGAATTAATGAAATTGGTAAAAATATTACTGCAATAGAATATAAAAACGATATAGTTATTATAGACTGCGGACTAAAATTCCCAGATGATGATATGTTCGGAATAGATTTAGTTATACCAGATGTAAATTACTTGCTTAAAAACAAGGATAAAGTTACGGGAATATTTTTAACACATGGACATGAGGATCATATAGGAGCTTTACCTTATGTTTTAAAACAATTAAATGTGCCAGTTTACGGTACTAAGCTTACTCTTGGTATAGTAGAAAGTAAATTAAAAGAGCACGGATTATTAAGTTCAACAGAACTTGTAAGAGTAAAACCAAGAGATGTTATAAAATTAAACTCGGTTTCAGTAGAGTTTATAAAAACAAATCATTCTATTGCAGATTCAGTAGCAATAGCGATACACACTCCGTTAGGTGTGGTTTTACACACTGGAGATTTTAAAATAGACTATACGCCTATTGATGGACAGCCAACAGATTTTGCAAGATTTGCAGAGCTTGGAAGAAAAGGTGTTTTAGCAATGATGGCAGATTCAACAAATGTTGAGAGACCAGGATATACTATGTCTGAAAAGAAGGTTGGAGAGAGCTTCAAAAGAATTTTCTCAAAAACTAAGGGAAGAATTATAGTAGCTACATTTGCTTCAAATATTCATAGAATCCAACAAATAATTGATGCAGCTAGAGTTTATGATAGAAAAGTTGCTGTGTCAGGAAGAAGTATGGAAAATATTGTAGCAGTTGCTATAGAACTTGGATATTTAGAATTTGAAAAAGACATGTTAGTTGGAATAGATCAAATTAATAAATATAACAATGAGCAAGTAGTAATAATTACAACTGGAAGCCAAGGAGAGCCAATGTCAGCATTAGCTAGAATGGCTGCATCAGAGCATAGAAAGGTAAATATTGTTCAAGGAGATACGGTTATAATTTCTGCCACACCTATACCTGGTAATGAAAAACTTGTTTCTAAAGTTATTAACCAGTTATTTAAAAAGGGTGCAGAGGTTATATATGATTCTTTAGCTGAGGTTCACGTATCAGGTCATGCTTGTCAAGAAGAATTAAAGCTAATGCAATGTTTAGTAAAACCAAAATTCTTTATTCCAGTTCATGGAGAATATAGACATTTAAAGCAACATGGAGAGCTAGCAATCAATTTAGGAATGCCTGAAGAAAATGTTATTATAGCTGAAAATGGAGATATTATTGAAGTAAACAGACAAGGAATTAGAAAAAATGGTTCTGTTATATCAGGTCAAATTTTTGTAGATGGACTAGGTGTTGGAGATGTTGGAAATATTGTTTTAAGAGATAGAAAACATTTATCACAAGACGGTATTTTAACAGTTGTAGTAACACTATCTAAAGAAAATAATACAGTAGTTGCTGGACCAGATATAATTTCAAGAGGATTCGTATATGTAAGAGAATCTGAAGGGTTAATGGATGATGCTAAGGAGATTGTTAAAGAAGTTTTACAACAATGTGAAGAAAAGAAAATCACAGATTGGGCAAGTTTAAAATCAAAAATGAGAGATGAATTAAGAGCTTATTTATATGAAAAGACTAAGAGAAAGCCTATGATACTTCCGATAATAATGGAAATATAGCACATTGTGTTGACATTTAGGGATTTTAACCTTAGAATATATTAGAGTTAAATAAAAAAATGATAATTGGAAATTGGATACAGGTGTATCCAATTTTATTTTGGAGAAAATAAGTTATAGGTTTACATCTATAATATATGATACACTGGAGGAAAATAAATGGAATTAGTTAAAAGAGACAGTATAAGAAATATAGCTATTATAGCTCACGTTGACCACGGTAAGACAACATTAGTTGATGCATTATTAAAAGAAAGTAATGTATTTAGAGCTAATGAAAAAGTTGAAGAAAGAGTAATGGACTCAAATGATTTAGAAAAAGAAAGAGGAATTACAATTCTTTCAAAAAATACAGCTTTAGTTTATAATGATATAAAAATAAACGTTGTAGATACACCAGGGCATGCTGATTTCGGTGGAGAAGTTGAGCGTGTACTTAACATGGTTGACTCAGTATTACTAGTAGTAGATTCATACGAAGGTCCAATGCCACAAACAAAGTTCGTTTTAAAGAAGGCTCTTGAATTAGGATTAAAGCCAATAGTTGTAATAAACAAAATTGACAAGCCAAATGCTAGACCTGAAGTTGTAATAGATGAAGTATTTGACTTATTCTTAGAATTAGGTGCAGATGATGAACAGTTAGACTTCCCAATTATATATGCTTCAGCTAGAGAAGGTTTTGCTAGATATAATGTAGAAGATACTAATGAAAATATGACACCTTTATTTGATACTATACTTGAAAAAGTAGAAGCACCAGAAGGATATGTTGATGGACCATTCCAAATGTTAGTTACTACATTAGATACTAGTGAATATGTAGGAAGAATTGCAGTTGGTAAAGTACAAAGAGGTATGGTTAAGAAGAACCAACAAGTAGCTTTAGTAAGAAACGACGGTTCAGTTTCAAACTACAAGGTTTCAAATGTTTATACATATGATGGAACAAATAGAGTTGAAGCTCAAGAAGCTGGGTTAGGTGATATAATAGCATTAAGTGGTATTCCAGATTGTAACATTGGTGAAACAATTGCAGATGCTCAAAACCCTGAAGCTTTACCGTTTGTAAAAATTGATGAGCCAACATTAAGCATGAACTTTATGGTTAATGACTCACCATTTGCAGGAAAAGAAGGAGATTTCGTTACATCAAGACATTTAAGAGATAGATTAATGAAAGAACTTGAAACAAACGTAAGTTTAAGAGTTAATGAAGTATCTTCAGATTGCTTTGAAGTATCAGGAAGAGGAGAACTTCACTTATCAATACTTATAGAAACAATGAGAAGAGAAGGTTACGAACTTCAAGTTTCAAAAGCTAACGTTATATTCAAAGAAGAAAACGGTAAAAAAGTTGAGCCTATGGAATACTTAACTATAGACGTTCCAGAAGAATTTATGGGACCTGTTATGGAAAAGCTAGGACCTAGAAAAGGTGAAATGGTTAATATGACATCAGCAGTTAATGGATATACAAGATTAGAATTTGTAATTCCAGCTAGAGGTCTTATAGGATTTAGAAGTGAATTCATGACTGATACAAAAGGTAATGGTATAATGAACCACGTATTCCACGGATATGCTCCTTATAAGGGTACAATGCCAGAAAGAAGCAGAGGATCAATATGTTCATTTGAAGATGGAGAAGCTATAACTTATGGTTTATATAATGCACAAGAAAGAGGAACACTATTCATAGGAGCTGGAGTTCCGGTATATCAAGGGATGATAGTTGGTGAAAGTGCAAGAGCTGAAGATTTAGATATAAACATTTGTAAAGGAAAGAAACTTACAAATACTAGATCATCAGGAGCAGATGATGCTTTAAAATTAACACCTCCAAGACAAATGTCATTAGAACAATGTTTAGAGTTCATAAACTCAGATGAATTAGTTGAAGTTACTCCAGAAAGTGTAAGAATGAGAAAGAGATGCTTAGATGCTGGAGAAAGAAGAAGAATAACTAGTAGAAGCAAAAAGTAATATGTAAAAATTACTTTGAAAATATATAAAAAAGTATTATAATATAGTAAATAGCCTATTTTTAGGCTATTTACTTTTGTATATAGGAGGTTTTTAATGAAAAATTCAAAGCTTAAAAGCCTAATACCTCTAATTGTAATTATATTAATATTGGCAATTCCAATAGTATTATTTACTAAATCAATAAGTGATCCATTAAAATCTAAAGATACTATAGTTGTTAAAGTTGAAGAAGGGGATAATTTTTATAGTATTTTAGGTGAATTAAAAGAAAATGGGCAAATTAGTGGAGTTTCCTTTATTAAGTTATATTTAAAAGTTACTAATAAAGATCTTGACGTTAAGCCAGGAGAATATACATTAGATAATAATATGAGTATAAATGATATAGTTACTAAACTAACTACAGAATCATTACAAAATGCAGTTAAATTTACAGTTCCTGAAGGATATTCTGTTGAAGATATAGCAGGTAAATTAGAGAAAGAAGGGATATGTTCTTATTCGGAGTTTATTGAGACTGCAAAAGAATATAAGCTGCCTTCATTTATAAAAGGTAATGCCGAGAAAAGATATAGTTTAGAAGGATATTTATATCCAGATACATATAGTATTAATAAAAATGAAAATCCAGAAAAAATCATTGAAATTATGGTTAATAGATTTAAAGAAGTTTGGAATGAAGCTTTAGAAATTTCAAATTTAAAAGTTAATGAAGATGATATGGATGGAATAATTACAGTGGCATCAATGATAGAAAAAGAATCTAGAGTAGATGAAGAAAGGCCTTTAATATCTTCTGTTATTTATAATAGAATAGAAAAAGGAATGAAGCTTCAAATAGATGCAACAGTAATTTATGCATTAGGAAATCATGTTGAAACAGTTTTAAATAGTCATTTAGAAACTGAATCACCATACAATACATATAGAATTGATGGATTACCAATAGGACCTATAGCAAATCCTGGATTACCATCAATATTAGCGGCTTTAAATCCTGAAAAAACAGATTATTTATTTTATGTATTAGAAAATGATAACTTGCACCATTACTTTACTAATGATGATGTAGACTTTATGAATAAACTTAATGAATTAGGATATTAGTATTATTTTGGAGGACAAAAATGAGTGGAATTACTTATGATTATATGGAAGAGTATATAAGAGGATTAATACCTGATAATAAAGGGATATATAAAGAACTTGAAGATTTTGCAAAGGAAAATGCAGTTCCAATTGCACAAAAGGAAACAGCAAAATTCTTAGAGTTTATGGTAAGTATGAAAAAGCCTTTAAGAATATTAGAGCTAGGAACAGCTATCGGATATTCAGCTACATTAATGTATGAAGCAGCAGGAACTAATCCAACAATTACCACTATTGAACGTGATGAAAATATGATTAAATATGCTAGAGAGAATTTTGAAAAATTTAATCTTCAGGATAAAATTGAAATTAAAGAAGGAGATTGTTTAGAAATTCTTGAAAAGCTTGATAAGCCATATGATTTAATATTTATGGATGCAGGAAAAGGTCACTATAATCACTTTTTACCTCATTGCATTAGATTATTAAAGGAAGATGGAATCATAATTGCTGACAATGTATTATTTAGGGGAATGGTTGCATCAAAGGACCTAGTGAAAAGAAGAAAGATAACAATAGTAAAAAGAATGAAAACGTACTTAGATCTTGTATCAAAGGATGAAGGTTTAATTACATCTGTAATACCTATGGGGGATGGAATTGCAGTGACTAAAAGGAGGTAATGTAAAATGATGAAACCAGAAATTTTAGCACCAGCAGGTAGCCTAGAAAAATTAAAAATAGCAATAGATTTTGGAGCAGATGCAGTTTATATAGGTGGAGGAAGACTAAACCTAAGAGCATTTTCAGATAACTTTACAAATGATGAAATAGCAGAAGGTGTAAAGTATTGTCATGATAGAGGAAGAAAGATTTATGTAACAATGAATGTTTTCCCAAGAAATCATGATTTGAATGGTGTTGAGGAATATATAAAGGGATTATATGAATTAAATGTAGATGGAATAATAGTAGCAGATCCATCAATAGTTGTTGCAGCAAAGGAAGTTGCACCAGATTTAGAAATACATTTAAGTACTCAAGCGAATACTGTAAACTGGAAAGCAGCAAAGTTTTGGCATGAACAAGGAATTAAGAGAATAGTTTTAGCAAGAGAGCTAACTTTCAATGAAATAAAGGTTATTAAAGAGAATTTACCAGAAGAATGTGAGTTAGAAGCATTTGTTCATGGTTCAATGTGTATTGCATATTCAGGAAGATGCTTAATTTCAAACTATATGTTAGGAAGAGATGCTAACAAAGGAATATGCTCAAATGCATGTAGATATAAATACTATTTAGTTGAAGAAACTAGACCAGGTGAGTATTATCCAGTTGTAGAAGATGATAATGGTACATATATAATGAATTCAAAAGATCTTTGTATGATAAATCATATTCCAGAATTAATGCAAAGTGGAATATATTCATTTAAAATCGAAGGAAGAATGAAAAGTGAATTCTATGTTGCTTCAGTAGTTAAAGCATATAGAGAAGCCATTGATTCATATATGGAAGATCCAGAAAACTATGTATTTAAACAAGAATGGATGGATACTTTATTAAGAGTAAGCCATAGACAATATCATACAGGATTCTTCTTTGGAAAATCTGGTGAGCAAAACTATGAGAAAGCATCATATGTTAGAGATTATGATATAGTTGGTGTAGTAGAATCATATGATCCAGAAACTAAAACTGCAACTATACTTCAAAAGAATAGAGTTTTTGAAGGTGATGATGTTGAAGTACTAAGAGCACATACTCCTAATTTTAATGTTGAACTTAAGGATATGTATGATATAGAAAAAGAAGTAAAAACAGATGTAGCAAATAGAGCACATATGAGATTTACAGCTAAAGTTGACACGCCTTTAAAAGAAAAGGATATGTTAATTAAAGCAAAAAAAGTATTGAAACTGTAAAAACTAGGAGGAAAACAAATGAAAAAGCCTATACTTATTGGAATAACTGGAGGAACAGGATCAGGAAAAAGTACAATTGCTGATGAAATATATTCAAGCTTTTCTGATGAATGTATTGCTATGATCCAGCAAGATATGTACTACAAGGATCAAAGTCATTTAACAATGGAAGAAAGAGTTAAAACTAACTACGATCATCCAAGAGCCTTTGACAATGATTTATTAATTAAGCATTTAAAGGAACTAATAAATGGAAAGGGAATAGATAAGCCAATCTATGATTTTTCTAATCATAATAGAGCAGAAGAAACTATAAGAATTGAAGCGAGAGATATTATTATAGTTGAAGGTATATTAGTTCTTGAAGATGAAAGATTAAGAGAACTTTTAGATATAAAAGTTTATGTGGATACTGATGCTGATATAAGAATCCTAAGAAGATTAGTTAGAGATATAAGTGAAAGAGGCAGAACTGTTGAATCTGTAGTTGATCAATATTTAGGTGTAGTAAGACCAATGCATATGCAATTTACTGAGCCAACAAAAAGATATGCAGATATAATTGTTCCAGAAGGTGGACAAAACAAAGTAGCTATAGATATATTAGTTAGTAAAATAAAAGATATATTAAAATAAAGTGAATAGAAAATACCTCCAGAGGCTAGAATTTAGCTTATGGAGGTGTTTTTTTATGGAAGAAAAAAGGAGGGCTATAGATAATAATAGAATTACAATGGTTATAGCTTTATTCTTTTTAATAATGTTAGCTTTAGGGGTAAGGCTTTACTTTCTTCAAGTACATCCTTCAGAAACTGTTTCAGGAGAAATGACTAATCATCAAACTGAAAATATTTCTGAAATGAGATACAGAATTTTAGATACAAATGGAAAGGATATGTTAGATTATAATAAGAGATATGTAATGGTATTAGATACACAACCATTTATGCTAAATAATTATGAAGAAACTATTGAGGATTTAATGGCTTTAAACTTTATAATGAAATCAGAAGACCCAGAATTTAATTATACAGATATAATGAATGAAGGTGGAAAGCGATATTATAAGGTAAGTGAAGAAGTATATAATAAAATTAATAATTTAGAAAATATTAAAGGTATTTACACGTACATATATGATGAAGTGGATTCTAAGGATGCATGGAGAGTTGGGAGCTTTCTTTCAAATATTGGAGTTGAAGAACCTGTTTATGGTTCAATCGAATGGGAACTTAATAAATATTTAAATAAAAATGAAATGCCAAAATCAAGATTTTATTTAGATGATAAAGCAGTCTATAGTAAGGGTGTATTAGATGTTGGAGAAGTAAGTAATAATATAAAATTAACTATAGATAAAGAATGGGAAGAAAAAATAAGAGAAGTACTAAGAAGAGATGAATATTCCTTTTTGAAAAATGTTGGAGTAGTTGTATCTGAAGCAGAAACAGGAAAAGTAAGAGCACTAGTTCAAAAGGATGAATCTCAAGCTAATGTCAATTTAGGAATTGAACAATTAGGATATGAGCCTGGTTCTATATTCAAGATAGCAATTGAAACAATGGGCTTAGATAAAGGCTTAATAAGTCCAACAGATGTATTTTCTTGTACAGGAGAAATTTGCAGTAAGGGTGGAAAACCTTATGGACATGGTGAGTTATCAGTGGAAGATGCTTTGAAAATATCTTGTAATGATATTTCAGCTAAAATAGGTCATTTAATTGGATATGAAGATGCAATGAAATATTTAGAGAAAATGGGATTATTCAAAAGAGTTATAAACTTACAAGGTAAAAGTAAAAATGAAGCTGAAGGAAGTAAGCCAACTGCGGAAGATAGTATGAATAATATATCAATTGGTCAAACAATTATGGTAACACCAATTCAAATGGCCGGAGTTTATAATACTATAATAAATGATGGGGTATATATTAAGCCAACAATTGTTGAGGAAATATTAGATAAAAATGATGAAGTAGTTCAAAAATTTGAAAATGAATCTGTAAGAGTATTTAGTCAAACAGCTGCAAAAATAGCTCAAGAAACTATGCATAAAGTAATTTGGGAAGGTTCAGGTTTTGAAGCAAAAGTGGATGGAGTAGATGTAGGTGGAAAAACAGGCACTGCTACAGGTAATGGAGGAACTAATCATGGTTGGTTTGCAGGGTATTTTGTAAAGGATGGTAAAAAGTATTCTCTTGTGGTTATAGCTCCTAATATAGGTGAAAAGCATCCAGATGGAAGAGAACTAGGTGGTGGAAATACAGGAGCACCAATTTTTAGAGATGTTGTAAAAACTTTAACTGAATAAATGTAAAGAGATAAAAAATATACTTATAGTATAGTGTATAGATTAAGGGGATTTCCTTTTAGAGGTGGTTAAAAAATGTTAAGTTTTAAAAAAAGTATTCCAAATTTATTTTAAAACAATAAGCAATTTTTTTGTTATATATCATATTATATAATAAGCACTACTAGGAGGAAGTTCTGTGTTTTTTGTATCAAATATTATTGAGCTGCTATGCAACACAGTATTTTTAACAGGATATATTGCAGGCAACAATACATTTCCGAAACCACTAGATGAGAAAGAAGAAGAGCATTATCTAGCGCTTTTGAAGGAAGGGGATAAAGAAGCTAAGGGCGTTCTGATTGAAAGAAATTTAAGATTAGTAGCTCATATAGTAAAAAAATATACGTTTCCAAATAAAGATGTAGATGAACTAATATCTATAGGTACTGTTGGTTTGATAAAAGCGATTGATTCATTTGATGGATCTAAAGGAACAAGACTTGCTACTTATGCATCAAGATGTATTGAAAATGAAATTTTAATGCTTTTTAGAAATAATAAAAAACAAAAAAGCGAAGTTTATCTTCAAGATCCAATAGGCGTTGATAAAGAGGGAAATGAAATTTGTTTAATAGATGTTTTAAGTAGCGAAAAGGATTCTGTATTAGAAAAGGTTGAGAGTAATCTTCAAATTAAATCTCTTTATAATAAGATTTGTATGTCTTTAAGTGATAGAGAAGGCGAAATTTTAAAAATGAGATATGGCTTGATTGATGGAAGATGTAGAACACAAAGAGAAATTGCAACATTATTAGGTATATCTAGGTCCTATGTGTCAAGAATTGAGAAAAAAGCTTTAAGAAAATTAAAAAAAGAGCTTTCAACTAAATAAAATCAAAACCTTTTTACAAAAATATGTCTTATTATGATATATTATAAGTAAAGAAGAAGGAATTTGAAGTTTAGTATAGAATATAAAACTAAATGATGCATTGCAAAAGAAAAGGGAGGATATTAGATGTATTTATTAAAGGAACTATTATATAAAACAATAGAATCAGGAGCATCTGACTTACATTTAACAGTTGGATTACCACCAACTATAAGAGTAAATGGAAGACTTATAAGATTAGGGCTTGAAAAACTTTCACCAGATGCAATTGAATCTTTTGCAAAAGAAATTTTAGAAAATAATTATGAAAAATATTGCGATATCGGAGAATTAGATACATCATATTCATTAGCTGGTGTTGGGAGATTTAGAGTAAATGTTTTTAAACAAAGAGATAGTGATGCTATTGCTATTAGAGTTATAGCATTAAAGGTTCCAACATTAGATGAATTAAATTATCCATCAGTGATAAAAGATATTATACAGAAAAAAAGAGGCTTAGTGTTAGTGACAGGTCCAACAGGAAGCGGGAAAAGTACTACACTTGCAGCAATGATAAATGAAATAAACAACACAAGAGAAGCACATATAATAACATTAGAAGATCCTATTGAGCATTTACACAAGCACAATAAGTGTATAATTAACCAAAGAGAAATAGGAAAAGATACAAAAAGCTATCAAAGTGCTTTAAAAGCTATTTTAAGAGAAGATCCAGATGTTATATTAGTAGGGGAGATGAGGGACCTTGAAACGATATCTATTGCTATTACAGCAGCTGAAACTGGTCACTTAGTGTTCTCAACACTACATACAATAGGTGCTGCTAAGACAATAGACAGAATAATAGATGTTTTTCCACCACATCAGCAACAACAAGTTAGGGTGCAGTTATCTGCAGTTCTTGAGGGAATAATTTCACAGCAGTTAGTACAAAACATAGATGATAACGGTAGAGTTGCGTCACTTGAAATCATGGTTACAACTCCAGGAATACAAAATTTAATTAGAGAAGGAAAAACTTATCAAATTGAATCAGCAATTCAAACTGGAAGTAAGTATGGTATGAAAACAATGGATATGGCATTAGCTGAATTATATAGAAAAGGTGCAATTAGCAGTGAAACAGCATTAACATATGCTGTTGATAGAGAAACTATAAAAAGAATAATGATGTTATAATAAAAAGGTGTTAAGAAATTAACACCTTTTTTATAAAAAAAAATAAATTAAATTAATTTTAATAGAGGAAATTTTACTTTTATGTTGAATATTATAATTAACAAATGTTATCTTATAGTTTAGGGGTATGATTATAAAATAATATTTAATTAGTAAAATAATGTGTGTATATTTAGTTGTTTTATATAAAATAATGCAAAAGTATGGGCAACATTGAATTTAATAATAAAAATACTGGATATTTTTATTATTTTAGTAGTATAATCTTATACGGAAATATTTAAGTTGCTCTTAGAAAAATAGAAAATAATATAAAAATATTATAAAATTTCTTTACCAACCTATTAGTAAAGGCAAGAGAGTACAAAATTCTTCATTATTTACTTAATTACTATTGTTAAAGTGGTACATAATGAGTTAAAATTAAAGGTGGAGATAGTTTAATTTATATAATCAATTTAAGTGAATTAAGTGGGAGTATAAATTGGGTAGAGAAGAATATGTTTTTGACTAATGTAAAATACTAATACATACTTTCTAAAGGAGGAATTAATTTTGTTAGATTTCGAAGTAGATATGCAAGAATTAACCAATATTAAAGTTATTGGTTGTGGTGGCGGCGGAGGAAATGCCGTTAATAGAATGATAGCTGAAGGATTAAAAAATGTAGAGTTTATAGCTGTAAACACAGATAAGCAAGCTTTAATGTTATCTCATGCCAATGTAAAAATACAAATAGGAGAAAAGCTTACTAGAGGACTAGGAGCAGGAGCGAATCCTGAAATTGGTAAAAGAGCTGCAGAAGAAAGTAGAGAAGAAATAGCTAGTGCTATAAAAGGTGCAAATATGGTATTCATTACTGCTGGTATGGGTGGTGGAACTGGTACAGGGGCAGCACCAGTAGTTGCGGAAATAGCTAAATCTATGAATATACTAACAGTGGGTGTTGTTACTAAACCTTTCCCATTTGAAGGAAAGAGAAGAATGAGACATGCTGAAATGGGTATAGAAAATCTTATGAATGCAGTTGATACATTAGTAATAATTCCTAATGAGAGATTATTAACAATGGCTGATAAAAAGACAACTTTATTAGATTCATTTAGACTTGCAGATGATGTACTAAGACAAGGGGTTCAAGCAATATCTGACCTTATAACAATTCCAGGGGTTGTTAATGCTGACTTTGCTGACATAGAAACTGTTATGTTAAATAAAGGATTAGCACATATGGGTGTTGGACATGGTACAGGGGATAATAAAGCTCAAGATGCTGTAAGACAAGCAATTTCATCACCATTATTAGAAACTTCAATTGATGGTGCTACAGGAGTTATAATCAACTTTACTGGTGGAGCAGACTTAGGAGCTATAGAAGTTTATGAAGCTGCTGATATTGTAAGAGAATCTGCAGATCCAGATGCAAACATAATATTTGGTGCTGTTATAGACGAAACATTAAATGATGAAATAAGAATAACAGTAATTGCAACAGGTTTTGAAGAGGACAATCATAAGTTAATAACTTCACAACCAGTAATTGAAAGAAAACCTATTGTTCAAGAACAACCAAAGGTTGAAGAACAATCAGCAATAGAGCAAACTCAATCTAAAGTTGATCCACTTTTAGATATTGATACTGAAAGTGTAAATATACCAAGTTTTTTAAGATCAAGAAGATAGTAGAGCAAAGACAATGATTTCAAAAATCATTGTCTTTTTTTTATAGAAAAAAAGATAGTAGTAAATTAAAATGTAAATATATGTAAAAAATAAAGGAGTGAAATATTGTTTTAGAAGAGCCATTATGACAAAATTTTGATTTAATAAAGTTTATAATTTAAATAAAGGAGGGATAAGGATGGTGGTATATATAGACATACTTTTAATAGAGAACTTTATTGTAAATTTATTTTTACTATTAATAAGTATGAGATTATTAAAGTTTAACTATAAAAGAACTATATATTTAGCAGCGGCTTTAGGGGCCTTATATACATTAGTTTTGTTTTTAGAAATAAAGATAGCATCTTCAATACCTATACAAATTATTGTTGCAATGATGATGATAGCAATGTCTATTGAACAAAGAAAACTAGGAAACATAATTAAAGCATTAGTTACCTTCCTAATTTCATCGTTTACTTTATGTGGAATATGTTTTTCATTTGTTATAATGCAAAATCAATATAGTTTAACAAATAAGTTTAGTATAGATAATAATTCTATGAAGTATGTACTTATTTCATTAATGATTTTATACATTGTTATTGTTAGAATCATGGATTACTTAAGAGAAAGATCTATTATTAAAGGTTTAATTTACGATATAGAAATTTGCCAAAATAATAAAAGTTATTTTATAAAGGGATTCCTAGACACAGGAAATGAGTTAAGAGAACCAATAACCAATTTGCCTTGCATAATTGTAGAAAGTAGCTATCTAGAAGAAATAGAAATTAAAAAGGATAATATATTTTATATAGCCTATAAAACTATTAGTGAAGATGGTCGCTTAGAAGGATTTAAGGGAGATGGGATAAGAATAAGACCTGAAAAGGGTGAATGGAAATCAGTAGAAGCAATTATATGTGGATGTAATAATAAATTAAGTAAAGAAAACGAATTCAATGCATTATTATCTAGAGGAATTATATAGGGGGGGCCTATGTTAAAATTAGAGATATTATTAAACAGACTTTTTGAAAAACTGAACTTATTTAAGCCAAAAGTACATTATGTTGGAGGAAACGATGCTCTGCCACCACCTTTAAAAAAGGAGGAGGAAGAGGAATTAGTTGAAAAACTAATTAAGGGGGATGAATCCATTAGAGATATTCTAATTGAGAGAAACTTAAGATTAGTAGTGTATATTGCAAGAAAGTTTGAAAATACAGGTGTATGTGTAGAAGATTTAATATCAGTAGGAACTATTGGTCTTATAAAAGCTGTAAATACATTTAATCCTGAAAAGAAAATAAAACTAGCTACTTATGCATCTAGATGTATAGAAAATGAAATATTAATGTATTTAAGAAGAAATAGTAAAGTAAAGGCTGAAATATCATTTTATGAACCTTTAAATATTGATTGGGATGGTAATGAGTTATTATTATCTGATATATTAGGAACAGAAAATGATACAGTTTATAATATGATTGAAGATGAGGTGGATAAACAACTTTTATTTTTAGCTTTACGTCATTTAAATGAAAGAGAAAAAGAAATAGTTAAATTAAGATTTGGATTAAATGGAACTAGGGAAAAAACACAAAAAGAAGTAGCAGACATGTTAGGGATATCACAATCATATATATCAAGATTAGAAAAAAAGATAATAAGTAGGTTAAAAAAAGAAATCAATAAAATGATTTAGTTTGTCTTTAGTATAAAACTAAACTCTAACGGAAATACTTTTAAATGCAGTATGTTATTACTTCCGAAGGGGTTGATGATTTTGATCATTAATAAAGTAGAAATATGTGGAGTAAATACTTCAAAATTACCTGTATTAAAAGAAAAGGAAAAAAGAGTACTTCTTCTTAGTATGAGAGATGGAGATACCACAGCAAGGGAAACTTTTATTAAAGGTAATTTGAGATTAGTTCTAAGTGTGATTCAAAGGTTTAACAATAGAGGTGAAAATGTAGATGATTTATTCCAAGTTGGATGTATTGGCTTAATGAAAGCTATTGACAATTTTGACTTGGGGCAAAATGTTAAGTTTTCAACTTATGCTGTTCCAATGATAATAGGTGAAATAAGAAGATATTTAAGAGATAACAATGCTATAAGAGTTAGTAGATCTTTAAGAGATATTGCTTATAAAGCTTTATTAGTTAGAGATAGACTTGTTAAAGATAACAACAAAGAGCCCACAGTATCTCAAATAGCAAAGGAATTAAATCTTCCAAGAGAAGAAGTGGTATTTGCCCTTGATGCCATTCAAGATCCAGTTTCTCTTTTTGAACCTATATATCATGATGGTGGAGATGCCATTTATGTAATGGACCAAATAAGTGACTCTAAAAATAGTGATGAAAGCTGGTTAGAAAACATATCTATAAAAGAAGCTATGAAAAAGTTAAATGATAGAGAGAAATTGATTTTAACATTAAGGTTCTTTAATGGAAGAACTCAAATGGAAGTAGCTGATGAAATAGGTATATCACAAGCTCAAGTATCAAGATTAGAAAAAACAGCCTTAAAACACATGAGGAAATATGTATAGAGCTCTTTTAGAGCTCTTTTATATTAATTAAGTGGTGGACATGCAATATAATAAATAATAAAAGGGGGAATTTTTATGAAATTTATCAGTGAATTGAATGGAATAGAAGAGGAAACTATATATAACGATTTAACATTACATTCTTTAAATGGATTAAAATCTATGGAAGTTATAGATATTAAGGAGGGTGTTAAGTTAGGATTTGTTAAAGATTTTGTTATAGATATAAAAGAAAGCAAAGTAGTAGCAATTATATTGCCATCTATAGGGAAAGGATGGTTCTCTAAAGAAGAAGATATAGAAATACCTTGGGAACGTGTCAAAAAAGCTGGCATAGATGTACTTCTTGTAGATACAGATGGATTAGAAAATGAAAATTTTGAAAATAGTATCTAGAAAAACAATATATATATATGTATAATAATACATAATAAGCAAAGTAATCAAAAGAAAGGTGTGATATTGATGAAATGTCCTTTTTGCTCATTTCAAGAGAGCAAAGTAGTAGATTCAAGATCAACAGATGACAATACTACTATTAGAAGAAGACGTGAATGTTCGAATTGTAATAAAAGATATACTACATATGAAAAGGTTGAAGATATTCCTATACTAGTTATTAAAAGAGATTTAACTAGGGAAAATTTTAATAAAGAAAAAATAGTAAATGGATTAATAATTGCTTGTCAAAAAAGACCAGTTTCAAGAATGCAAATAGAAAAAATAGCATCAGATATAGAAAAAAATATTTCAAATAAGATGTTAACAGAAGTAGAAACTGAGCATATTGGAGAAATGGTTATGAAGAAGTTAAAGGAAATAGATGAAATCTCTTATGTTAGATTTGCTTCAGTATATAGACAATTTAAAGATATAAATACTTTCTTAGAAGAAATTAAAAACTTAGTTTCCAAAAACTAAAAAAGGTTATTAGCTTTAAGCTAATAACCTTTTTTAATGATAAAAGTTAAGAATAGGTTAAAAAAGTTAATACTATTCGCAAAAATAGAAAAAAAATAATAAAAATGTTAAAATATATTTAAGAAAGGTAACAAGGTGAGTATATGAATAAAATAGGTTCAGATTACTTTAAGGTAAGAGAAGATTTTTTAGAATTAGATTTAGATAAGGTAAAGGTTGTATTTTCAACAGCAGAAAAAGGAAGAAGCTTTAACAGGCATATAGATGAAGGTGTAGAAAATTTAAAAAGTATAGTAGATGAATTTAATATTGAAGATATAAAATATATAAATCAAATTCATAGTGATGTAATACACATTTATGAAAAAAATGATATGGAGATACTTAAAAAAGAGGGGGATGCTATAGTCACTAATGTAAAGGAAGTTGCAGTAGGTGTATTTACAGCGGATTGTGTTCCTGTAATAATAGTAAACGAAGAAAAAGGAGTAGTTGGAGCTATACATAGTGGATGGAAAGGCACTTTTGGTTCTATAACTTATAAAACTTTAGAGCTAATGATGGAAAAGTATGATATAGATATTTCAGATACAAAGGTATTTATAGGACCTCATATAAGAAAGTGTTGCTATGAAGTTTCTGAAGAGTTAAAAGAAAAATTTTTAAAGCATACTAATATTGAGGAAGATGTTTTGTTTAATGGAAGAAATCTAAGTATGGAAGAGTGTATTCTTAAAGACTTAAGAAGAATAGGAGTTAAAGAAGAAAATATATTTTCATTAGATATTTGCACTCATTGTGAAAAAGAAATAAAGATGCATTCATATAGATCAAGTGTTGGAACATATGGAAGATTATTTTCTTTTGCATACATAAAATAGAAGTATCTTAAATTAACTGGAGGTAGAATAATGGCACAGGAAAAGGTTTTAGTAGTAGACGATGAAGGACATATAGTAGAGCTTATTAGCTATAATTTAATAAATGAAGGCTATAAGGTAATAACAGCAAATAATGGTTTAGATGCATTTAAAAAAGCGAAGGAAGAAAAGCCAAACTTAATACTTTTAGATTTAATGTTACCAGGAATGGATGGTTTTGATGTTTGTAAGGCAGTTAGAGGAGAAAAGGAACTTAAAAATACATCTATTATAATGCTTACTGCAAAGGGTGAAGAATTAGACAAAATACTGGGGCTTGAGCTAGGTGCTGATGATTATATAACAAAGCCTTTCTCAGTGAGAGAGTTATTAGCTAGAGTAAAGGCTGTATTAAGAAGGGTAGTTCAAGTAGAGGATGAAAACGAAATATTTACATGTGATGGCTTAAGTATAAACTTTGATAGAAGAGAAGTAATTATAGATAAAAATAGAATAGATTTGACATTAAAAGAATTTGAACTTCTAGATATCTTAGTCAAGAACAAAGGAAAAATACTTACAAGAGATACGTTGCTTGATAAGATATGGGGATATGAATATATAGGAGAAACAAGAACCGTTGATGTTCATATTAGATATTTAAGAAAAAAAATAGAGCAAGATGATAAAAATCCTAAATTTATTGAAACTATAAGAGGAGTAGGGTATAGATTTAACCCAAATGATTAAGAAATGAAAAAAAGAATATTAACATCATCAATAATAACTGTTTTATTTGCAATTATAATAGTAAATTGCTCCTTTATAGCACTTATAAATATTAAGGAAGTTGAAAAGACAAAGGAAATACTTAAAAATTATAATAATATTTTAATTGCAAGTAATGATTTTTCAGAAGCTAATATAAGTAATTTCAAGATAAATAATCTTCAAGTTAGATTTACTGTAATAGATAAAGAAGGAAATGTATTATATGATAATTTAAATAAGAATTTAGAGTATCATGGTGATAGAGATGAAATAATAAAGGCATTTAATAATGGAGAGGGAGGGGCTGAAAGAGTAAGTACTACAGAAGGGATTAAAAATGTTTATTATGCTATAAAAATAAATGATAACAATGTTATAAGATCCTCAGTTCCTTTATCAACAATTAAAATATTTACTTTTGATTATATGAAATACTACATTTTAGCGATGATACTTGTAGTTTTATTATCTATAGCATTATCATTAAAGCTAGTTAGAGCAATAATATATCCTGTTAAGGAGTTAGAAACAGCTACAGCTAAAATTGCAAATGGCGATTTAAGTAAAAGAGCAATTATATATACTAATGATGAAATAGGTTCACTAGCTCATAATTTCAATAATATGGCTGACCAGCTTCAGCATAAAATTAAAGATGCTCTTGATAAGCAAGATAAGTTAGAGGCTATATTAGAAAGTATGGAAAGTGGAGTTATAGCGATAGATAATCATCAAAATGTTATGCTTGTAAATCCTTATGTAAAAAAGATATTTGGGATTAATAAAAATATTATAGGTGAAAATATAGGTGGACACATAATTGATTATGATATTATTAATTTTATAAAATCAGTACCAACGATAGAAACAAGAGAAATAAAGGTACTTCATCCTGTGGAAAAGGAAATTAGAATTAAAAAGGCTCCAATTATTGATACTAATGGATATCAAATAGGAACAGTAGTAGTTCTTCAAGATATTACAGATATAAAAAGACTAGAAAATATGAGAAGTCAATTTGTGGCTAATGTGTCTCATGAATTAAAAACGCCATTAACTTCTATAAAAGGCTTTGCAGAAACACTTAAATATGTAGAGGATATTGATACAAGGAGAAAGTTCTTAGATATAATTGATAAGGAAGCTGAAAGGTTAAGTAGGTTAATTAATGATATATTAGTTTTATCTAATATTGAAAATAATCATAGCATGAATGAAGATGAGTTTAATCCTATTGAAGTTATTGAAGATGCTATAAATGTAGTTAGAGCTCAAGCAGACAAAAGATTTATAAAAATAGATTTGATAAATAAAAATGAAGTTAATCTTGTTGGAGATAAGGATAAATTCTTACAGTTGATGCTTAATTTAATAGAAAATGCTGTAAAATATTCGGAAGATAATACTTTAGTTAAGGTGAAAATATTTAATGTAAAAGAATGGACATATATAGAAGTAATTGATAACGGTATTGGTATTCCAAAGGAAGACTTACCAAGAATTTTTGAAAGATTTTATAGAGTAGATAAATCAAGAGCTACTAGAGGAACTGGATTAGGTCTTGCTATAGTAAAACATATTGTAAAAATGTTTAATGGAGATATATTTGTTGAATCATCGGTAGGTTTAGGAAGTAAGTTTACTGTTAAAATTAAGAGATTTAAAATGTTAAAAGATCTAGAGTGTTAACAGGGAAGAGGTTTAGTTTTTAACTAAATCTCTTTTGTTTTGTAAGAAATTAGTGAAAAACAGTAAATTTTAAGTAAAATAAAGGAATAAAAGGATAAAAATATATGGCAATGTTAAATTGAGTTAACATTAGCATAACTTTTCTTAACATAGAACTAATATTTACTTAACTTTAAGGGATTAATATAAATGTATAAGATAAATAAAAAATAAAAAACGAACAAATAAAACTTTTATAAGTTTGGAGGAGTATATAAATGAAAAGAAAGAGTTTAAAATTAGTAGTTACAGCGTTATTAGTTTCAATGATGGGGGGAGTATTCGTAGGGTGCTCAGGAAACAATGAATCAGCAGAAGGTGGAGAAGTTACTATATCAGTATCAGGTTCTACATCAGTAGGTCCTTTAATGGAAAAAGTAGCTGCAGAATATGAAGGAATAAACTCAAACGTATCAATTGAAATAAATCAAGTAGGTTCATCAGCGGGGATTAAAGATACTATAAATGGAGTATCAGATATCGGGATGGCATCAAGAGAATTAAAATCTGAAGAAGCAAATGAAGTAACGGGAACAGAAGTTGCATTTGATGGAATAGCATTAATTACACATACAAGCAATCCAGTTAAAAACATTACATTAGAACAAGTAAAAGATATATATACTGGGAAAATTACAAACTGGAAAGAACTTGAAGGTGGAATCGATGCTCCAATAGTTGTAGTATCAAGAGAAGAAGGTTCAGGAACAAGAGATGCATTCCAAGAAATCGTAGGATATAAATCAGAAGACCTTATAGTAGATGCTACTATATCAGATGGTAATGGAAACATAAAGTCAACTGTAGAAAGAAATGAAAATGCTATTGGATTCGTATCATTTGAGTACTTAGATGATAAAATTTCAAGCTTAAATGTTGATGGAGTTGCTCCAGAAGCTGCATTAGTTAAAGAAGGTAAGTATAAATTATCAAGACCTTTCATATTAGCAACAAAAGGTGATTCAAATGAAAATGCTAAAAAGCTAATTGACTTTATATTAAGTGATGATGGGCAAAAAATAGTAGAAGACAACAAATTAATACCTGTTAAATAGGTTGGAATTTCAAAATGCCCCTATAATCTAGGGGCATTTTCATTATATAAAGTAATATTAAGATAATATTACGAGGATTCTTTGGGAGGTACTGGCTATGCTAAGTGCGAATGAAAAAAGCAACAAAAGTAAATATGTTATAGAGAAAACATCACACATTATATTTTTAGGAAGTGCTCTTATTGCAGTAGTAAGTTTACTACTGATAATAGGATTTGTATTTTATAAAGGTTTAACACCTTTTATAAGCAAGGGCTATTCATTCAGTGATTTCTTATTTGGTACTAAATGGGTACCAAGTGCAGATCAATTTGGTATATTACCAATGATATTAGCTTCGATATTTGGAACTTTAGGATCACTTATTATTGGTGTTCCAGTAGGGATTTTAACAGCTGTTTTTATAGCTGAAGTAGCACCGAGAAAAATTGGTAAAGTAATATCTACAGCTGTAGAGCTATTAGCGGGAATACCTTCGGTATTATATGGAGTTTTTGGACTGGCGGTTATAGTTCCATGGATAAAGAATACTTTAAATTTACCTAAGGGTGAAAGTTTACTTGCTATTATAATAGTTTTATCTATTATGATGTTACCTACTATAGTTACAGTTTCAGAAACTGCAATAAGAGCAGTTCCTAAAGCGTATAAGGAAGGTTCGCTTGCTTTAGGAGCATCAAAAATAGAGACAATATTTAAAGTAGTAATACCAGCTGCTAAATCAGGAATTTTAGCTGCTGTAGTTTTAGGAGTAGGAAGAGCAATAGGAGAAACTATGGCAATTATACTGGTAGCAGGAAATTCACCAGTTATTCCAACTTCCTTAACTCAAAGTGTAAGACCACTTACAACAAATATTGCATTAGAAATGGGATATGCCTTTGGAACACATCAAGAAATGTTATTTGCAACAGGTATAATACTATTCCTATTTATATTAATCTTAAACTTAGTTTTAAGTAAACTTTCTAATAAGGAAGGGAAATAATTATGAGAAAATTTAAAGAAAATGTATTAAAAACATTATTATGGCTATCAGCAGGAATTACTGTAGCAGTTCTAGTATATATTTTATTCTTTATATTCTCTAAGGGATATAAATTAATAACGCCACATTTTTTAACTAGTGAGTATTCAGCATCAGGAGATGGGGGAATACTACCTATGATAGTAGCAACATTATATACAGTAGGATTAGCAATTCTTATTGCAACACCTATAGGAATATTAGCAGCGATTTATCTTCAAGAGTATGCAAAGCAAGGGAAGATAGTTAAAATTATAAGATTTGCAACTGAAAGCTTAGCTGGAATACCATCAATAGTATATGGATTATTTGGAGCATTGTTCTTTGGAATAACTTTAAAGTTTGGATATTCTCTTTTATCAGGATCATTAACTGTATCAATAATTATATTACCAGTTATAATTCGTACAACAGAGGAAGCTTTAAAATCTGTTCCTCCGTCATATAAGGAAGCGTCTTTAGGTTTAGGAGCTACAAGGTTCCAAACATTATACAAGGTTATAGTTCCAAGTGCTATACCTGGAATACTATCAGGTATTATCCTTTCAATTGGGCGTGTAGTTGGAGAATCAGCAGCAATATTATTAACAGCAGGTACTGTTGCTAAAATGCCTAAGGGAATAATGTCAAGTGCTAGAACACTAACTGTTCAATCTTATCTTGTAACAAAGGAAGCTGGTGATATTGAACAAGCGGCAGCTGTTGGAATAGTACTTATAGTAATAATATTAGTTCTAAACATTATAGCAAAATTAATTACAAAGAAATTTAATAAAGCTAATTATTAATAAATGATTATATGAATTGTATGAGGTGTATTTATGTCAAAGGAAGCATTACCTAAAATAAGAGTAAGAAACTTAAATTTATTTTATGGAGAAAATCAGGCATTAAAAAATATAAATTTAGATATAGAAGAAAAGAAAGTAACAGCATTTATAGGGCCATCAGGATGTGGTAAGTCAACATTTTTAAGAACCCTTAATAGAATGAATGATCTAATAGAGGGAGTTAAAGTAGATGGAGACGTATTAGTAGATGGTGAAGATATATATAAGGATGCAGATGTAATTGCACTAAGAACTAAAGTTGGAATGGTATTCCAAAAGCCAAATCCATTTCCTATGTCTATATATGACAATATAGCTTATGGACCAAGGCTTCATGGAGTTAAAGATAAAAAGACATTAGATGCCATTGTTGAAAAAAGCTTAAAGGGAGCAGCTTTGTGGGATGAAGTTAAAGATAGATTAAAGAAAAGTGCTCTTGGGCTATCAGGTGGGCAACAACAAAGATTATGTATTGCAAGAACTATAGCTGTATCACCAGAAGTAATATTAATGGATGAACCAACTTCAGCTCTAGATCCTATATCAACAAATAAAATGGAAGAATTAATGGATGAATTAAAGAAAAATTATACTGTAATTATTGTAACTCATAATATGCAACAAGCAGGAAGAATTGCAGATAAAACAGCATTCTTCTTAAGCGGGGAAGTAGTAGAGTATGGAAATACAGAAGATATTTTCTACAAACCTAGAGACAAGAGAACAGAAGACTATATAACAGGAAGATTTGGTTAAAATTTAAAAAATACGAGGTGACAGGTATGATGAGAGGACTACTTAATAATAGGGTTAAGATATTAAATTCAGACCTTATTGAAATGGCAAGTTTAGTTGAAAAGCAAATTTATGATAGTATAACTGCATTAAAGAGCCAAGATACTGAGTTAGCTACAAAAATAATAAAAAATGATGATAAAGTTGATAATCTTCAAAAAGAAATTGAAGAAAAATGTATAAAGTTTATGGCTACGGAATCACCAGTTGCTAGGGATTTAAGAAGTATCTATACAACATCAAAAATTGTTACAGATTTAGAGAGAATGGCAGACCATGCAGTAGATATTTGTAAGATTGTTCCTAGAGTAAAAGGAGTAGGTTTTTCAGAGGAAATAACTCCTATTTGGGAAATGGTAGATTTAATAATAAATATGATTAAAGCTTCAATAGAGGCATATGTTAATGGAGATGTAGAAGCAGCATATGAAATTTGCAGCATGGATGATAAGGTAGATGAACTTTATCAAGGAATGTTTGAGATAGTGTTAAAGAAAATGGGTAAAGATGAATCAATGATAAATCAAGGAACTCAAATTTTATTTGCATCTAAATACATGGAAAGAATAGGGGATCATGTAACTAATATATGTGAATGGATAATTTTCTCTAAAAAAGGAAGCTATGTTGATCTAAATGAATAATAGATTTTGAGCAATCTTCATAAGATTGCTCTTTTCGTCTTTTATAATAAATAAAAATAGTAATGAAATATATATTATATAGTATAAATGAATTTGTATTGTTGACTATACAATATTAATAAGGTAATATAACATAAAGATACTATGTTTAAATTGAGGTGAAAATATGAAAAACCTAATAACAAAGGTAGAAATAGGAAGTATTGCAGAAGAGGTTGGAATTGCAGAAGGCGATATTTTATTATCTATAAATGATACTCCTATTGATGATATAATAGATTATAAGTTTTTAGCAGCTGATGAAGATGTAGTTTTAGAAATAGAAAATCAAGACGGCGAAATATGGACTTATGAAATAGAAAAAGAATATGGTGAAGACTTAGGATTAGAATTTGGCGGGGGAATAATGGATAAAGCTAAAAGTTGTACAAATAAGTGCATGTTTTGCTTTATAGATCAATTGCCAAAGGGGATGAGAGAAACCTTATATTTTAAAGATGATGATTCAAGATTATCTTTTCTTCAAGGGAATTTTGTTACATTAACAAATATGAAAGATGAAGATATTGACAGAATAATAAGATATAGAATTAGTCCTATAAACATTTCAGTACATACAACAAATCCAGAATTAAGAGTTAAAATGCTTAAGAATAGATTTGCAGGAAGCATTATGGAAAGATTACAAAAGCTTAAGGATGCCGGGATAGAAATGCATGCTCAAGTAGTTTGTATTCCAAATGTAAATAACGGTGAAGAACTTAAAAGGACAGTTCTTGACCTATATAACCTAAGACCTTATTTAAAAAACGTTGCAGTTGTTCCAATTGGAATAACAAAATACAGAGAAGGCTTAGTTAAAGTAGATACATTTAACAAAGAAACATCAAGAAATGAAATTATAATGATTAGAAAGCTTCAAGAAAGATTCCTAGAAGAAACTGGTGAGCCTTTTGTAAGGTTATCAGATGAATTTTATTTAGTTTCTGGAGAAGAAATACCACATGAAGAGTTTTATACTGGATATGAACAATTAGAAGATGGTGTTGGAATGGTTAGATATTTTAGAGAAGCTATTAACAGGGATTTAGAAATGTTAAGTACAAATGTTAAAGGAAGCTTTTCATTAGTTACTGGAACACTAGCTTATGATGAAATTCTAAATGCAGCTAATAATATAAAAAAGAAAAATTCTAATATTGAAATAGATGTTTATAGAATTATAAATAACTTCTTTGGTGAAACTATTACAGTTGCAGGACTTTTAACTGGAAAAGATATAATTGAACAATTAAAGGGTAAAATAAAGACAGAGTACTTAATTATGCCTGATAATATGTTTAGAAAGGGCTATGAATTAGGGCCTCAAAATGAAAGAATCATGTTAGATGATACAAAAGTAAAAGATTTAGAAGATGCATTAGGTATTAAGGTTATTGTTTGTGATTACACAGGAGATGATCTTATTGACATAATAAATAGAAACAGTAAGGAGGAAAAATAATGGGTAAACCAATAGTTGCTATAGTTGGAAGACCAAATGTAGGTAAGTCAACATTATTTAATAGATTAGCAGGACAAAGAATTTCAATAGTGCAAGATACACCAGGTGTTACTAGAGATAGAGTTTACGCTCAAGCTGAATGGCTTAGATATAATTTCACAATGATTGACACAGGTGGTATAGAACCAGAAAGAGAAGATATCATTGTACAACAAATGAGAAGACAAGCGAATATTGCTATAGAAACAGCTGATGTTATTGTATTTATAGTAGATGGTAAAGAAGGGTTAACACCTGCTGACCATGAAGTATCAAATATGCTTAGAAAAAGTAAGAAACCAGTTGTTTTAGTAGTAAATAAAGTTGATTCATTAAGAGAAGAAGATAATGCGTGGGAGTTCTATAATTTAGGTATAGGTGATCCTGTTACTATATCTGCATCACAAGGTTTAGGTCTTGGAGATATGCTAGATAGAGTAGTTGAGCATTTTGAAAAGTTTGGTGATGAAGAAGAGGATGATGAATTCATTAGAATCGCTATGATAGGAAAACCTAACGTAGGTAAATCATCATTAATAAATAGACTTCTTGGAGAAGAAAGATTAATAGTTTCAGAAGTAGCTGGTACTACAAGAGATGCTATAGATAGTGTTCTTGAAAAAGGTGATGATAAATTTATCCTTATAGATACTGCTGGACTTAGAAGAAAAAGCAAGGTTAAAGAAGAAATAGAAAGATATTCTGTAATTAGAACTTATGCTGCTATAGAAAGAGCTGATGTGTGTATTTTAATGATAGATGCAACAGAAGGAGTAACAGAGCAAGATGAAAAGATTATAGGATATGCTCATGAAATGAACAAAGCTATTATGGTAATAGTTAATAAATGGGATCTTATTGAAAAAGATGATAAGACAATGCAAAGATATAAAGAGGACTTACAACAAAGCTTAAAATTCTTAAAATATGCTAAGTACTTATTTATTTCAGCAAAAACTGGTCAAAGAGCTCATAAAGTATTAGAAGTAGCTAAAGAATGCTATGAAAACTACTCAAAGAGAGTTGGAACAGGTGTATTAAATGAAGTAATAAATAAAGCTGTTTTAATGAAAGAGCCACCAATAGTAGGAATAAAGAGAATGAAAATTTACTATGCAACACAGGTTGCTACAAAGCCACCTAAATTTGTATTCTTTATAAATGATACAAGTGCAACTCACTTCTCATATCAAAGATATATAGAAAATCAATTAAGAGATAGCTTTGATTTCAGTGGTACAGGATTACAAATAGAGTATAGAGAAAGGAAAGAATAGTTATGAGTAAAGTGACCTTTTTAGGAGGAGGTAGTTTTGGTACTTCCTTAGCAATATTACTTGCAGATAAAGGAAATGACGTAAATATATACGATAGAGATAAAGAAGTAGTTAATGATATTAACATTAACAAAAAAAATGATAAGTATATTAAAGACTTACAAATACCTAATAAAGTCACGGCTTATACCGATATGGATAAAGCACTAATAAATGCTGAATTCGTTGTATTAGCAATACCATCACATGTAATAAGAACAGTTTCTAGATCTTTAAAAGGAAAAATTAAAGATGGAATTCCTGTGATAAGTATAGCTAAAGGTATAGAGCAAGAAACTAACTTAAGACTTTCAGAAGTAATTCAAGAAGAACTACCAAATAATCCAGTTGTTATTCTTTCAGGGCCTAGTCATGCTGAAGAAGTAGCATTTAATATTCCTACTACAGTAGTAGTATCTTCATTAGACATGGAAATAGCTAAGGAAGTTCAAGAATTATTTATAAATTCTAATTTTAGAGTTTATACTAATGATGATTTAGTAGGAGTAGAAATTGGAGGAGCTGTAAAAAATGTCATTGCATTAGCAGCAGGTGTTTGTGATGGTATTGGTTATGGTGATAACACTAAAGCTGCCCTTATGACAAGAGGTATGGCAGAAATAGTTAGAATAGGAATGAAACTTGGAGGTAAGGCTGAAACATTTTTAGGTCTTACAGGAATGGGTGACTTAATAGTTACTTGTACTAGTTTACATTCAAGAAATAGAAGAGCTGGATTTTTAATTGGAAGTGGAAAAACAGTAGATGAAGCAATAGAAGAAGTAGGGATGATTGTTGAAGGGATAAAAGCTTGCAGAGCCTTTTATGAATTAAAGGAAAAGTTAGGAATAGAGATGCCTATAACTGATGTAGCTTATAAAGTTTTATTCAATGGTAAGGATCCAAAGGAAGCTGTTTCTCATCTTATGGGAAGAGAAAAAAAAGACGAAATATATTATTAAGGAATTGGCGTAAGCCAATTCTTTTTTTATTTAAAAAAATAAATAGCTTAACATATAATTATTAGGAATAATTAATCAATTATATAAATAGAATCTTAGTGTGAAAGAAATATATAACTGACTAAATAAATTAGAAATTATCTAGAAAAGTTGTATACTTTTTTTAATATTAGAATAGTATATACTGTTAATAATAATTAGGAGGGTATAACGTGGACAGCTTTAATATATACAAGGATATAGCTGATAGAACACAGGGGGACATATATGTAGGAGTTGTTGGACCAGTTAGAACTGGAAAATCTACATTTATCAAAAAATTTATGGACCTTATGGTAATACCAAAGATTGATAATAGTTATAAGAAGGAGAGGGCAAAGGATGAATTGCCGCAAAGTGGTTCAGGAAAAAGTATTCACACTACTGAGCCGAAGTTTGTTCCTAATGAGGCTGTAGAAATTACGATAGACGAAGACATAAAATTAAAAGTAAGATTGGTTGACTGTGTTGGATATATTGTAAAGGGTGCTGTAGGATATATGGATGGTGAAGATGCTAAAATGGTAAATACACCATGGTATGACTATGAAATACCTTTTGAAGATGCAGCGGAAATTGGAACTAGAAAAGTAATAACAGATCATTCAACTATAGGATTAGTAATTACTACTGATGGTAGTATTACAGGAATCGATAGAGATGAATACTTAGAAGCAGAAGAAAGGGTAATAGAAGAGTTAAAAGTTATAAATAAGCCTTTTATTGTTGTACTTAATACAAAAAACATAAACTCTCCAGAAACTAGACAATTAAAAAGAGAGTTAGAAGATAAATATAGTGTAACAGTCCAACCAATGGACATTGCAAATATGAATGAAGATGATATAGAAGAAATTTTAAAACATGTACTTAAAGAATTCCCAGTTAAGGAAATTAATATTGATATGCCTAAGTGGGTTGAAAAATTAGAGCCAGATCATTGGTTGAAAAAGAGTTTCTTTAATATAGTAAAAGAAATGTGTCAAAACATAAATAAGGTTAGAGATATTAAAACTATAGTAAATGCAATTAAGGATGAAGAGGCCTTAGGAGCTACTGATTTAACTGAAGTTAATTTAGGCGAAGGAACTGCCAGGTTACTTATGAAGCCTAAGGATGGTATTTTCTATAAAATATTAAGTGAAATATGTGATTTAGATGTTGAGTCAGAAAGTGATTTATTATTACTTATTAAAGATCTTAATATTGCAAAGAAGGAATATGATAAAGTTAAGGATGCTTTAAATGATGTAAGAGAAACAGGATATGGTTTAGTTGCACCACAACTTTCAGAAATGAAATTTGAGGAGCCAGAAATGGTTAAGCAAGGAACTAAGTTTGGTGTTAAGCTTAAAGCATCAGCTCCTTCATTACATTTTATAAAGGCAAATATAAAAACAGAAATAAGTCCAATTATGGGATCAGAAAAAGAGAGTGAAGAATTAGTTAAATCATTAATGGAACAATTTGATAAGGATCCATCATCACTATGGCAAAGTAATATGTTCGGTAAGTCTTTAGAAGTATTAGTAAAAGAAGGATTACAAAATAAATTATATAAAATGCCAGAAGATGTACAAGTAAAAATACAAAAAACCCTTCAAAAGATTATAAATGAAGGAAATGGCGGGTTGATTTGTATTATACTTTAAGAAATTTTAAATAGGAGCAAAATTGCTCCTATTTTTTTATAAAAATTTTATATATTAGTAAATTAAATGGGTAGTGCTGAATAAAATATATTATAGTAGGATATTTTGAATCAATAGTCATATACACTATACATGAATCGAGGGGTATTATGGAGAATAGATTTTGTACCTATAAAAGAGTTGGATATTTTAGACAGCAGATGGCTGAATATTTAGGTGTAAGATATACGGGGACTATTTATGCTTCTCCAGGGGTAATTAAGCATATAAAAAAGAGACATGGTAAACACTTAAGCAAAAAAATAAGTGGCGATCTTATCCAGATTATGAAGAGTATAGTTGAAGATCCGGATTATATTGGGATATACAAGTTAACAGAAAAAGAAACACTTATAGAACTTATAAAGAAGGTAGATACCAATATACTAATGGGAATAGAAATTGATGAGGATAACGATTATATATACGTCTTAACGATGTATCCGATAACGGAAGCAAAAATAAATAATAAATTGTATAGTGGAAAACTAATTGAATGGCAAAATTATAAAGAGATAAATAAAAGTTGAAACATTTAGATGTGGAATGTATAATATGTATATTGATTTTAAATATTTGATTATTGAAGTGAGAAATGGCTCCTCATACGCTAAAGCAGTAAAATACTGAATTAGTAAAAAGGGATGCAGGATACGCCGCCCTGCCAATAATTAACTTAAAAACTTTTGGGGTACCAAGAGTTTTTATTTTTACTTAATTAAAATATATAAACTAAAATAAAATTGCATTTAAAAGCAAAGTATAAAATATAAAGATGTACATAGGAGGATGAAATGAAAAAAATTGCAGTAGTATTTAATGGTGGAACTATTTCTATGAAGGTAGACGAAAGAATAAAAGCAGCAGTACCAAGTTTAACGGGTGAAGAAATTATGGCAATGGTTACTGGAATTGAGGATTTTGCTGAAATAGAATCTTATAGCTTTTCAAGTATGCCATCACCGCATATGTCAGTAGAAACAATGCTCGAGTTAAGCAAATTTGTTAAAAAGCTAGTTGAAAGAGATGATATAGATGGTGTGGTTATAACACATGGAACAGATACATTAGAAGAAACAGCTTATTTATTAGATTTAACAATTGATACAGATAAAGTTATTGTTATCACTGGTGCAATGAGAAGTAGCTCAGAATTAGGCTATGATGGGCCTTTTAATTTGGCTGCCTCAATTTGTACTGCTATATCAAGTGATGCAAAAGGAAGGGGGGTATTAGTTTGCTTTAATGGGGAGTTAAATTCAGCATCTGAAGTAACAAAAGCAAACTCAATGTCTTTAAGTGCTTTTGTAACTCCTAACTTTGGACCAATAGGAATAGTTGATAATAATAGAGTTATTTTCTATAGAAATACAAGTAGAGCTAAAGTTTATAATGTTGATGAGATAAATGGAGATGTAGCATTAATTAAATGTGTTGCTGGTATGGATTCTTCATACATTGATTTTGCAATAGATAAAGGATATAAGGGCATAGTAATAGAAGCAATGGGAAGAGGTAATGTTCCTCCTAGGATGGTGGATGGAATTAAAAGAGCTATTAGTGGTGATATTTTAGTTATGGTAGTATCTAGATGCTTTGAGGGGAGAGTTTTTGAATCCTATGGATATGAAGGTGGAGGAAAGATGATAAAAGACTTAGGTGTAATTTTTGGAGATACTCTTCCAGGACAAAAAGCTAGAATAAAATTAATGTTAGCATTATCATCAGGTATGGCAAAAGATGAAATCTTAGAAAGTATAGAAAACAGCTAAAAACAAACATACTCGAACGTTCGAGAAAAAGTTAAATATTTTTGTACGGATATATTGACAATTATACAAGTAAAATATATAATAATATTCGTGAAGAGGATAACTCATATAAGTATGACAATAAGGGTCATAAGTTTCTACCAGGGTGCCGTAAATATCCTGACTATGAGTACGAATATTGTTAATATATTTTAAGTGTAAAGTATGTTATCGATATAGCGAAATAGCGAAGCCGCTGTGAGTTATCTTACTATATTATTTAGTAATATAACTTATAGCGGTTTTTATTTATTTTATAGGGGGATTTGTAATGGAAAAAGTATCAATGAAAGAAAGGTTATTACCTATTCTAAGTAACAAAAATGTAAATTTTAAGAAAGAAATTTTAGCGGGTATTACTACATTTTTAACGATGGCATATATAATAGCTGTTAATCCTAATATATTATCAGCTACAGGAATGCCAGCAGGTGCATTAGTTACAGCAACATGTTTAACAGCAACTATTGGTTGTGTGCTTATGGGACTTTTTGCAAACCTACCATTTGCTTTAGCATCAGGTATGGGTTTAAATGCATTCTTTGCCTTTTCAGTAGTATTAGGTATGGGTATTTCTTGGGAAATGGCTTTAACAGCAGTATTTGTTGAAGGAATTATATTTATAGTTTTATCATTATTCAAAGTAAGAGAAGCTGTAGTTAATGCAATACCAATGAATATGAAACATGCAGTAACTGCTGGGATAGGAATATTTATTGCTTTCATAGGATTAGTTGGAAGTGGATTAGTAATCAATGATGATGCTACTTTAGTAGCAATGGGAGAATTTACACCAGCTGTAATAGTAGCTTTAATTGGAGTTGTAGTTATAGCAGTTTTAGATAAAAAGAATATAAAGGGTTCTATATTATTTGGAATTCTTACAAGTACATTATTAGCATGGGGATATGCTATGATAAATCCTCAAGTAGCAGCAGAATTAGGTATTTACCTTCCAGAGGGAGTATTTAAATTTGAAAGTATTGCTCCAATAGCAGGGAAATTAGATTTCTCATTCATGACTAACAAAGATACAATATGGACATTTATAACTGTAGTATGTACGTTCTTATTTGTAGATTTCTTTGATACAGTTGGAACTTTAGTTGGAGTTGCATCTAGAGCTAATATGTTAGATGAAAAAGGAAATGTTCCAAACGTAGGAAGAGCTTTATTAGTAGATGCAGTAGCAACTACAGCAGGAGCTGCAATGGGAGTTTCAACAGTTACAACGTATGTTGAGAGTTCAACAGGAGTTGCAGCAGGTGGTAGAACTGGATATACAGCTATAACAACAGGGGTGTTATTCTTTATTGCAATGTTCTTCTCACCAATATTTATAGCTATACCAGCATGTGCAACAGCACCAGCTTTAATATACGTAGGTTATTTAATGCTTGGATCAGTGAAAAATATTGATTTTGATAATATAACAGAAGGAGTACCAGCTTTCTTAACTATAATAACAATGGCGTTAACTTATAGTATAGGTGATGGATTAACAATAGGTATATTATCATATGTAGTTATAAATTTATTATATAACTTATTCTTTGCAAAAAAGGAAGAGAAAAATAATGTTTCAATAGTAATGATTGTATTAGCAATATTATTCTTACTAAAAATAGTATTCTTAGGTTAATTTATAAATTAATATAAATTATTGAAAGAGTTAACTCTTTCGTATTCGTAAATCCCTTAAAAGGAAGTAGAAATTCTACTTCCTTTTTTGTTGTGTGCCCAGCATGGGCACGTACTTGTCGGTGAAAGTCCGATATGGGGGTTGATAGTGCTAACCATTAGCTTAAGACAAGGGTGTCCATTGTGAGGTGGAATCTGAAGGAAGTCGGCGGCAAATCCTTG
>NZ_JBOFYU010000196.1:0-5268 GCF_051654825.1 Clostridium sp. | reverse complement strand
CAAATAAATTGTCCATAATCCCCGCATAGTTTGTTGAAAGCATAGATTGAACTATTTTATAAGTATTTTCTGAATCTAAAGTTCTTGCCCATAAATTAACCTTATGACCCTTAGACCATCCTGTAGCCTTAAATCCTCTTTCTAAAAGTGATGTCTTAGCTGCTTCAATTTCTTCACTATTATCTTTATTAATTAATGTTCCTGGGAATAAACCTACTAATTGTGAAATATGTCTATGGGATTCTCCACCATAATCACGATTAAAAGCTGGAATATTTGTTGTTACTCCATTATTAGAATATTTGCCTGGCGTTGTTTCTTGATACCATTCCTTTACTTGCCCACTATCTCCAATGATAATAGGATCTAATTTAGATTGTACATTTTTCCATGTTTCAACTTCCTCACTATCTTTCTCTAATATTGCTGCTGCATCTATAGCTTTTTGAAGTATCTCCCAAACTAAAGATTGATCATATGTTGTACCTACTGTCATTGGTCCATGTTCAGCTGATGTAGATGGTCCAACTACTAATCTAGGTTCTTCAGTTCCTTGTATTGTTTGTGACTTACTTTCAATTAAAGAATTAACCCACATATTAGCGACTTCTTTTACCATAGGATATAATGTTGATTCTAAATAATCTTTATCTTGAGTAAACTCGTAATAATCAAATGCATTTTGAAGTGCCCAAGTTCCACCATTAGGATTCCATCCATAATACTCTTCACCATGTGGTGATGTTTGTCCAAATGGATTATTAGCAGTATGAACCATAAATCCATTTCCTTCTCCAACTGGAGTTGTTTCAAAATTTTCTGTTTTAGCTCCTATACTCATTTCTGCTGACTTTCTTCCTGGTATAACTAACGTGCTCATATAATCTGCAAAAACTTTCCCACACTCAGCTAAGTTTGTAGAAAATGTTGGCCAGTAATTCATCTGAACGTTTACATTAAAATGATAGTCCCCTGACCATAAAGGTGATCCAATAGACCATAAACCAGCTAAATTACTTGGTAATGATCCTTCTCTTGAAGATGCAATAGTTAAATATCTACCATATTGAAAAACTAATACTTCTAAAGCTTTGTTATAGATACCATTCCTATAATTTTCAATTAGCTTATTTGTTGGAATATCAGGTGCAATTTCATTTAAATCTAACGAAACCCTATCAAAAAGTTCTTTGTAATCACTTGTATGATTTTCAATTAATTTGTTATAACCTTTTTTAGCTGCATTATTAACTACATTATTTACTCTATTAACTACTTCTTTATTTGATTCTCCAGTACGATATCCTGGATAAATATTCTTATAATCAGTTCCTGTTGAAAATATTAATAATACTTCATCAGCATTTCTTACCTTAAGAATACTATTTCCGTTTGGTTCTATAGTACTTTCTTTACCGTCTATAATTACTTTTACTGAAGCACTATAATTCATCTTATTTCCATTTAATGTTCCTACTAAATTTATCATATTATTTTTATCATCAACGGAAACTGTTGCATTTGATGAATTTAATGCTGATGATTTTTTAAGTTCAACATCAAAATCTAATTTACCCTCTCCATCTTTAGATAATCTTGTTACTAAAACATTATCTGGATAGCTTACAAAATGTTCTCTTAAATAGCTAGTTTCATTATAATCATATCTTACTTCTGAAATAGCATTCTTTATATCTAAGCTTCTTTCATAATTTTCAATATTCCCTGATGTAGCACCCATTTCACTAAAATCAAGATATATATCTCCAAAATCTTGCCATGACCCTAAATTTGAACTATTTGAAAATAATGCACTAGCTACACCAGTATTGCCTGTTTGTACTAAAGTGCTATTTGAATCAAATTTGTTTATAAGGTTGTTGTAAGCTTCAGTATTAAACTCACCTAATTTGTTTCCACCTATATATTTATTACCATCATTCATTGTTCCATCAGGATTATCAGGTCCCCCTGTCCAAAGTGTTTTATCATTAAAATGGATTCTTTCTTTTTCTACTCCACCAAAAACACTACTACCTAAAGTCCCGTTTCCTAAAGGCAATAACTTACTTTCTAACATTCTATTATCTCCTGAAATTGGAGCTGGTTCATCATACCACAAAGTTAAGCTCTTATCTTTTTCAATATTACTTTCTTCAACATTTGCCGTATTGGCTATTGCCATCACCGGCATTTCAAATATAATACAAGAACATAACAATATAGAGCATATAGACTTTAATATACTCTTACTTTTTCTCCTTAACATTTTCTTTCCCCCTTAAAATAACCATAGCTTAATATAAATCTTAGCTATAAGCTTTTAAAATATTCCTTTCATTATTTAAATTTCTATCATCCTCCTTATCTTAAATTTAGACCATACTTCTGTTAGCACCTATTTATATTTAGATATATTTTTAATCTTCTAAATATTCTTTCTAAAATTAAAGCCAACCATACCGGTTGGCTTATTCTTTATGCCTTACATCGTATAAGTCACTAAATAAATTTTAACATATTTTACCACATATTAATATTACATATATATATAAACTTAAATTTTACAGATGCTTTACAGATATTCACAAGTTTAATCTAAGCTTTAAACTTATAAATATAATGCAATATATCTTCTCCTCTATAATGCTTTATAAATTCCCCGTCTCTTTTAAATCCACATCTTTCAACAACCTTCATAGATGAATTATTATCAAATTTTATTTGTGCTACAATTTCATCTACATCAAAATTATCAAAGCAATACTTTACGCAAGCTTTTGATGCTTCTACTGCATATCCCTTTCCCCAATAGTTTTTATTAAATATATAGGCAAGTTCTACTTCTCTTTTTCCATCTACCTCTTCAACTAAAGTCCCACATACTCCTATAGCTTCATTAGTATCTTTAGTTTTAACTAAATAATACCCCATATCATACTCTTCAAATCTTTTATTATTTGTATTAATCCAATCTAAAACTTCATCATAGGAATATGTATGCCCCCAAGCATATAAAACTTCTATATCCCCTAAAAATTTGTATAAACCATCTCTATCCTCTTTTGTTATTTTACTTAATATTAATCTTTCTGTACTTAATACCATAGCCCTTCTCCCCTTTAATTAAACTATTTATATAATGTATAAATAAATAATACTATATTATATACTTGATATAAATATTATTATATAAAATAAGATCCACCATTAAAAATAGTGAACCTTATTATAAAAGTATTTAACTTATTTAATTTGTAATTCTTCTATAAAATATGTTAATTGGAATATAGCATTTCTAGTTTCTCTTTCATTAGCCTCTGTATTAAATAATACTTCTTTAACTAAATCTCTAAATACTATAAAGTTATTCCATCTAGCTTCAACATGATTGTTTGCACCAACAAAACTAATATCAGTAATAGAATCTGCATATTGCACTAATTCATTTAACTCCTTCTTATCTACTCTTTCTTCTAGATTTTTTATTGAGTTATTTAATTCATCAATCATAGCATTTACTTCAGTATTTGTTGAATTATTATTTTCTATTATATAATTAGCTTTATTAACTGAAATTAATAGAGTATTCCATGAATCATTTGTATATAAATACTCTTTAAATTCTTTAATAGATTCAACTAAGCTTATTAAGTCTTCATATGTTGTTACTTTTTCTAAACTGTTCTTTGCACTATTTAGTTCTTCATATAAAGAATCAATTTCTTTTTGATTATATCCATTACTTAATTCTAGATTCACCTTATCTTTTACTAAGGTTAAATTGTTCCATCCATCTTCTATATAATCATTTTTGTTTAATTTATTAATTTCTTCTATTAAATTATCTAATTTTACTCTATCTACTTCTTCACCTTCCGTGTTTGCATAATGTAATTTTGCATCTGCCCAATTACCATGATCTGATCCATTACCATTGCCACCATCAGTCATTACAAGTTTTAACTCCTTTGCTCCTCTTAAATCTATCTCAACAAATTTTTGTTTATCTGTAGATATCATTAATCCTGAATCATAAACTTTATTTCCATCTAAATATACTTGGAAGTTTACTGAACCAACAGTATTATACATTACTCTATCTACACCAATATAGCTTGTAAAATAGTCTGCTTTAATATTTATTAAATCATAAATAACTGTTCCATTAGAATGAGTTCCTAAACCTTTTTCATAAGAAACCACCTCACCATTTTGCCCAGTAAGTCTTATAGTGTTATTAGAATATGATTTATCTTTCTTAAAATCCCCATACGTATTATGAGTTGATTTCCATTCTACATCACTTAAATAAGTGTAGTCTTCCATATCTACAACATTTATATTTCTACTTTTTATTGTAATATTTCCATCTGAATCTTGAATTGTATAATCTAATTTATAAACTCCAGTTTTATTAAAGTTAACATGTTCTAATCCACTAACTACAACATTATTAGTTATATCTCCATCCTCTGAATCCATAGCTATATAACCTCCTGTAAGATCTATAGGTAATCCAAGCTTTGTAGATTCACTCTTTGGTATTTCTAATTGTGGGAATTTTGATCTTATTATTACTTCTGCTTTATTTAAATCCTCTTCAAATAAAGTAGCTGCTGGATGAGCTTTTGCTTCTTCCCTTAATGATTCTAGTTTTTCTAGTGTATTATATTTTTCTGTTACATCAACTTTATCTTTAGTTGTAAATAATTCATTTAATATTTTCTTTGCAAATACATCTTCACTATAAAAAGCCATTTCCCCTATACTTGCCCAATCTTGAATAGCTTCAACAAATACAAATTTCACTCTTCTAGCCTCAACACCATTTAAGTTAAATTCTATAACATCATTAACTGATCCTGTGTAAGTACCTTCCCCTACTTTATAAAAATCATCTTGATTTATGCTTTCAGAAACATATACTTCAAACTTTGATGCAAATCCCTTTCCACCATTTCTTGATTTATATGCCATTCTATCAACTTTTGTTAACTCATTTAATTCAAATACTACTTCATTTTTAAATGAATTGCTATTAGGTTTTCCAGTTTCCCAATGTACATTTACATTTCCATCTATAGCTTTATCAATACTACTTGTTCCATAGTTTCCTCCATTATTACTAACAGACTTAACTTTAATCTTAAACTCTTCATTATACTTATTTAAATTATCAAACTTACCATAATAAGATTTTTTAACATCAAGTATATCATAAACTGTAATATTTATTGTCTTTTCTATAAGGTTATTATCACTATC
>NZ_JBOFYU010000195.1:0-5572 GCF_051654825.1 Clostridium sp. | reverse complement strand
TCCTTCAGCATCAATTACTAATTTACACTTAGTATTATTAATTATATTTTTTAAAATTTTCTCCCACACATTATCGCTTTTTATCCCTGGCCCAAAGGCTATAATATCTGAATTATTAATAACTTTCTTTACATCATCCCCATCAGAAATATTAACTGTCATTGCTTCAACAAGCTTTTCACTTAATATATCTTGAACATACTCTGATGAAACCAATGTAGTAAGTCCTGTTCCTGTTTTTACACAAGCTTCTGTTGAAATATAAGCAGCACCTGTGTATCCTTTGCTTCCTGCAAATATTGTTGCTCTTCCATAAGTTCCTTTATGTCCATACACACTTCTCTTTTTTAGCATATATGAATATTCTTTTTTATCTAGGGCTACTATTTTTACATTGTGTGTATCCTTAACAAAATCAGGAATACCTATATTAAGAACTTCAACTTTTCCTAAATAATCATAAGCATCATAACTTAAAAAGCCTAATTTAATGACCTCGAATGTATATGTAATATCAGCTTTAACAGCTTTCCCCATGGTTTTTCCCGTATTACTATTTAGTCCTGACGGTACATCAACCGAAACCTTTATTGCCTTACTCCCATTTACCTCATTGATTATATCCATATAGAAATCATTTAAATTCCTATTGAGACCCACACCAAAAATACAATCAACTAGAACATCACATTCCTTTAACCTGATCTTTAATATATCAAGATCACTATGGCTTTTTATATAGTCGATATGACACTTTATATTTTTTAACACTTCAAAATTAGTCAAAAAATCAGTGCTATAATTTCTCCCCTCAGAAATTATAATCACCTTTACATCTTTTCCACTAACTATTAATTTTCTAGCAATTGCTAATCCATCTCCACCGTTATTTCCTGCTCCACAAACTATAAGAAAACCTTTTCCTTTGTTGATAATATTGGACACTACCTCTGTTGCAGCATTCTCCATTAATACTATACTAGGTATTCCTAATTTTTCTATTGTGTACTTATCTAACTTTTTACACTCTTCAACCGGTAATACATACATTAAGCTTCCTCCAGTATGGCAAAAGCAGTAGCACATGTATTACAATGAGATATTGATATGCTTAATTTATAATTCCTATTGCATAATATTTTATCTATATTACTACTTAAATTAGCTATAGGCTTACCTAGTTCATCTCTTAAAACTTCAATTTCATTAAGTGAAAAACCTCTTACACCTGTTCCAAGTGCTTTACTAATAGCTTCTTTAGCTGCAAAATTACCAGCCACAACTTCTGCTCTCATATTTTTACTATTAAAAAGATCAATTTCTTTTTCTGTAAATAATTTAGTCAAAAATCCTCTAGTAGTTTTCATTGCTTTTTCAATTCTCTCTATTTCTATTATATCTGTTCCTATTCCTATAATCACTTAATCACCTCTTTATCATATATTTTACTATAAATATTAGATGATTAAATAGAAACTTCTATTAATTTATAACTCTCTGATCTTCAAGCTCATCAAAGTCATAAATATATTCATCAACATACTCTCCAAGTATATCAACTAAGTGTATTGGTGAAACCTGATGCTTATGCAACATTCTCATAAGCTCACTTACTTTAAACCTATTATTTGATATTAATCTAATTCCATCTCTTTCAATGTTAACAACACGCCCACATTTCAAATCCAGCCTTTCAACTTCTATACCATAGGCTTGACTCTCATTAAAATATTCCTTTGTTACCCTATAAATATATCTTATTTCCTTATCCTCTTCTGTCTTTGTCGTGCACAAGCTATCAACAATATTCATATGCTTCCCCCCTTAGTAACCCAAATTTATATATGATTAGCTATCACATTAAAACAATATCACAGTAAATATCAAAACTATGTCAAACATTGTTTGTTATATGCTTAAAATATTCTTCTATTTTCCAACATTTTTTTTAAGTTTTTTCATATATTGTAACAATATATTACAAATATGTAATATATTAACTTATTACTAAATTTTTTTCTATGTTTTTTATATTTATAATTAATTTTCTAATAAAGTACCCACATCTATAAAGGTATACTTGTATATTAAAGTCGAATAATTCCAATTATTCATTTTCAAATTAAATTGCTCTTAAAATAATAAAGACCTTAAATAACTAAAAAGTATATTTAAGGTCTATTTAAAACATCCATATGATTGTTACAAGACTTTTTCTAGAAATATATTTTGACAATTCTATTAGACTTACGCTTGCTCTTTGTCTAGGCTATCTTCCCTTTCATATTTTCTTTCACCTACAAACTTAAAGTCTTCTGCAACTACTTCTGCAATATATTTTTTTATTCCTAATTTATCTTCATAACTTCCTGTTCTTAATCTTCCACTTAAGCTTATATAACTTCCTTTTTTCATATATTTACAAACTACCTCAGCTTTTCTTCCCCATAAAGTTATTGGTATTAAATCTGATTTTCTTGTACCATCTTGTGATTTAAAACTTCTATCAACTGCGATTATAAATCTTGTAAATACTTTATCCGAATCATCTAATTTCTTTAGTTCAGGGTCACTTATTAATTTTCCTAATAACACTATTTTATTCACCTTACTTAACCTCCTGAATATTTCTTCTTTGATTATATCCACTTATATTTTTTCTATTCAAAAGTAAAATTCTGATAAAAATATATGTTTATCTTAGACAAATTTCTATAAGTAGCATTAGTATTTTAATCAATAAAAAAAGCGCATCTTGCGCCTTTTATAATCTTTGCCTTTTTATCATTGATATAACTGAATTTATTTCTGCTCCTAAAATAAGAATTATGGATGTTATATAAATCCACGTCATTAATACAAATACAGCCCCTAGCCCTCCATATAATCTAGAATAGTTAGCAATATTATTTATATAGTAAGAAAACCCTACTGATACTACAATCCACCCTAAAGTACTTATAATAGCTCCTGGCACTACTTCTCTCCATCTTATTTTCTTTGCTGGAGTATATCTATATATACCTGCAAATATCCATACCATTATAAAGACTATTAAGAAATATCTAGACACATTCCAAAGCCATCCTATAACCTCTTCAAAAGGTAGGACAGATACTAAATACTTTCCTATTAAATCTCCAAATACAAGTAATGCCAAAGATAATACTATTGTCATTGCAAGTGCAAAAGTAAACACCATAGCTACTAGTACTCTCTTTATAAAAGATCTATTTTCTTTTATATCATACGCCTTATTTAATCCCTTTGTAACAGCTCTGAAACCTGAAGAAGCTGACCATATAGTAAGGACTATAGATGCCCCTAATAATCCTGAATTTTGGGTATCTACCACTTCTATAACAGTCTTATCTATTAGCGTAAAAACATTCATTGGTAATATAGTTCTTAATCCATCTAGTATTTCCCCAGAATTTAAATTACTAAACCCTATTAAGGTCATTAAAAATATTAAAAAAGGGAAAAATGATAATATTAAATAATATGCTAATTGAGATCCTAATGCAAAAATATCGTCATTTTTTACTTTTACAATAAAATATATAATAAAATCTACAACAGATCTCTTTTTCCCCAATTCCTCATTTTTCATTCAATCACCACATCTTTATTATTATTTTCCATATCTATCTATTATATAATAGATGCTCAACATTACAAAGTAATAATATCCTTTTTTTCATATTAACTAAATATTATAAATTTGTACTTATTTATTTAAATATTCCCATATAGTATAATCTATATGAGTCTTATTAAAAATTTATTATGAAAGGTTGTTTTTATGATGTTATACGAATTAGAGAACAATAATATTAAGATTATAGCTAGCACTTTTGGTGGTGAATTACATAGCATAAAAAATAAAAATGATGATACTGAATATCTTTGGAATGGTAATGAAGAATATTGGAAATACCACTCACCTGTTTTATTCCCTATAGTAGGTAGAGTAAAAGATAATACTTATAGAGTTGATGGGAAAAACTACGAATTACCTCAACATGGTCTTGCAAGAACTAGAGAATTTGAGATGATTGAAAAAAGTGATTCTCATATTGTTTTTGAACTTACTTGGTCTGAAGATACATTAAAGGTATATCCTTATAAATTTTCACTTAAGTTAACTTATACTCTTTTAGAAAATGGTGTTACTGTAGGCTATACTGTAGCTAATGCTGATGATAATACTATTTACTTCTCAATAGGAGCTCATCCTGCTTTTATGTGCCCAATAGAGTCAACTGATTCAATGAATGATTGTTACTTTGAATTTAACAAGACTGAGAATTCATCACTAATGGTTCTTGACCCTAAAACAGGATACTTCACAAGAGATAGGAAAGAATATTTAAATAATACTAATATCTTACCAATAAGCTTAGAAGTATTTAAAAATGATGCTTTAGTTTTTGATGATTTAAAATCAAATATTATAACTATAAAATCTAAAAATAATAATAAGTCATTATCAATGGACTTTACAGGGTTCCCTTACATGGCATTATGGACAAAAGCTACTGGTGCTCCATTTGTATGTCTAGAACCTTGGTATGGTCATAGTGATTATGAAGACTTTACTGGAGAGCTTAAAGATAAAGCTGGTATTGAAAAATTAAATATAGGTGAAAGCTTTAATGCTTCTTACGGCTTATTTATAAATCTATAATAATATATTAATTTAAATAGAAATTAATAAAACTAGACACTAGCAAGAAAATATTCTTACTAGTGTCTAGTTTGTTTTATTTTAAATTTATTATAAAATCTCTCACTCTATTCAATCTTCACTATTCACGTTTAGATCTTATCTTCTCTTAATATTCCATCCTTGTGGTAATAAACTTTTATATTTTGAAGTAAAATATCTATCATCAACTAACAATAATCTTCCCTTGTCTGTTTCAGTTCTTATAACCCTTCCTGCTGCCTGTAAAATCTTATTTATTCCTGGATAAACATATGCATAGTCAAATCCATTTTCCTTATAATAGTCTCTTACTATTTCACCTTCTTTTGAAATCCTAGGAAATCCAACACCTACTACTATACTTCCTATAAGTCTTCTTCCTGGTAAATCTATACCCTCAGAAAAAATTCCACCTATAACGCAAAAAGCTAATATATTGCTATCTTCCTTAAAGCTCTTTATAAAGGACTCTCTATCGTCTTCATTTAATACTTCTGATTGACATAAGGTATCTTCACATCCATACAACTCTGTAAATCTCTCGTAAATCTTATTTAAATAATCATAAGAAGGTAAAAACAGCATGTAATTTCCTTTTTCCTCTTCAATAAATTGCTTAACTAATTCACATACCTTATCAATATTTTTTTCTCTTTCAGTATATCTCATATTAATTGGATTAGCATAGGTACTAAAGTTATTAGGATCAAATGGAGAATCTATTTTAACTCTATAGCTTTTTTCATCTCCTCCTAATAAATCTATATAATATTTTAAAGGGGTCAGAGTTGCTGAAAATATTATAGTTGAATAACTTTTTTGAACAATGCTAGATAAATTTTTAGATGGATTTACACAAAA
>NZ_JBOFYU010000194.1:0-4696 GCF_051654825.1 Clostridium sp. | reverse complement strand
TTTTTGCATTGTATTTGGATTTACTGCAGCTTCAGCAGCTAAATCCCTTACTGATGGAAGCTTTTCACCTGACTTATATTCACCTGAAACAATCTTTATAGTGATTTTTTCAATTAATTGAGTATAAATAGGTAGAGTATCTTTAAATTCCCATGCCATTATATCAGCTCCTTCTAATTGTATTTCTGTACCTTTGTATTAAGTTCTTAATACAATAATATTATTCTTTATATTATTTGTCAATAGAAATTAATTTATATTTACACTCTAGTAATCCATCCAACATAACACTATACTAAATCTTAATACATATAATTAAATTACTTATATTTTGAAATACAGTAAGTATATATGAAAAAAAATAATTAAATGTAAGGAGAATAACTATGAATAAGCTTATTAAAAGTACGTTTTACATTTCAATAATAAGTACATTCTTCTTAATAGGATGTACTTCACAAACCCCAACAAAGGAAGCTGATTTTACTAAGAAAGAAGACACCTCTCAGGATTTAGAAAACCAGGTTGATGATATTCTAGGAGATAAGCTAGATGTTCTATCAGAAGGAGTTAATGATATTAATAATGCATCAAATGATATAGAAATGACTAAAAATGAATACATTGAAGACTTAAATAACTTAGAAAGTAATTTAGATTTATCCTTAAAGGATGATTATGATAGTGGAGTTACATCTCAAATGCTAGAAGCTGCATCTAAGGAATTTGAAGAGTGGGATAAAAAACTTAATGAAATTTATACAAGCATACAATTAAAGCTTCCTGAAGATGAAGGTAATAAATTAATAGAAGAAGAACTTAACTGGATTAAATCTAGAGATGAAAAAAGTGAAGCAGCAGCAAATGAATTTAAAGGTGGAACAATGGAATCACTAAATAAAGTTATGAGTTTAATAAATAGTACAAAGGAAAGATGTTATGATCTACTTCATAAATATTACTAAAATTAATGTTCTTTAACATCTTATTTGTTATAATAAGTGTAATTAAAATATAAAAGGAGGAACTAAGTGTGAATTACGATTATATCCATAATTATAGTGAGGATGAATTTGAAGATATTCAATCTCATTTCGATGGAAAAGCTGAATATGATAATGGATTAATATTTTTAAGTTCAACAACCTCAATAAAGCATAATGAAATAAAAAGAAATATTTTAACTGAGCTTTCAATATTTTTAAAAAGATCTAAATGTAAAGTTTATGATGAACAAATTGAAGTTATTTTTAATTCTAAAGATGACGTTAGAAAATATAAGCCAGATATTTTTGTTATGTGCGAAGATGCTACCAAAAAAGGTGAAAGCTTTACTTCAGCTCCTAAGATAATATTTGAAATACTTTCTAAATCCACAGCTAAATTTGATAAGGGAAGAAAATATGACACCTATGAAAGATTTGGAGTTTTAGAATATAACCTTGTTGAACAAACTGGATTCATTGTTCAACATCAACTTATAGATGGAGCATATCAAATAGTGAATGTATATAAGAATGATGATGAGTATTCATCTGTAGTTTTTCCAGATTTAAAAATTAATTTAACAGATATATTTGAGTAAATTTAAAGTGCCTAATTTTTAGGCACTTTTTTTACTTAAAATTTATATTTTCTCTTAATTATTTGTTAATATTTTCTATATATATATAGTATGTTATACTTAATTGTAACTGTAAAAAAAATGTAAAATGTTCGTAAAATTTCTGTTGTTTGAAAGGAGGATAGACATAAGAAAAATCTAGATATTTAAAGTTAAAAGGGAGGAAAAAATGAGAGGGAAAAAAATTATAAGTGTCCTACTATCTGCATTAATTTTTACGTCTTTTTGCAAAGTTGATGCTTTTGCAGAAAATTTAATAAAAGATAGTAGTGAAATAGTATCTAATATCCAATCTGATTATGGAAGAAAAATTTCTTTTAATGAAGATTGGAAGTTTAATTTAGGAAATGTTCCTGCTGCTAAAGATAAGAATTTTGATGATAGTGCTTGGAGAGATTTAACTTTACCTCATGATTGGAGCATTGAATTAGATTTTAATAAAAATTCTCAATCAACTCATGAAGGTGGATATTTAGATGGGGGAACTGGTTGGTATAGAAAGACCTTTGTTTTACCTAAAACTATGGATGGAAAAGAAATAAGCATTAACTTTAATGGTGTTTATATGGATAGCTATATATATGTAAATGGTAAGCAAGTTGGAAATCATCCTTATGGCTACACACCATTTTCATTTAATATTACTGATGAATTAATTGCTGATGGTGTAACAGAAAACGTTATCTCAGTAAAGGTTACTAATGAGCAACCAAGTAGTAGATGGTATTCTGGTAGTGGTATTTATAGAGATGTAAATCTTACTGTAACAGAAAAAATTCATGTAGCTGAATATGGAACTTATGTAACTACACCTGATTTAAAAAATGAATATAAAAATGGTAATGCAAAGGTTAATATTCAAACAGATGTAGTTAATAATGAAAATGAAGAAAAAGAAGTAGTAGTAAAATCTAAGGTAATAAGCAATGATGGAAGTATTGTAGCTGAAAATATTTCTACTGATAAAATAGAATCCTCAACTACAAAGAAGTTTAATGCTGATGTTAATATTTCTAATCCTATATTGTGGGGAACAGAAAACCCTTATTTATATACTTTAGAAACTACTGTAATAGTAAATAATGAAGAAGTAGACAAGTATTATACAGACTTTGGTGTAAGATGGTTTGAAATGACAGCCGACAAAGGTTTCTTTTTAAATGGTGAGCAAATGAAGCTAGAAGGTGTATCTATGCATCATGACCAAGGAGCTTTAGGAGCTATTGATAATAAAGCGTCTATAAGAAGACAAGTTAAAAAGCTAAAGGAAATGGGAGTAAATTCTATAAGAGTTACACATAACCCTGCTTCTGATAATTTAATAGAAATATGTAATGAAGAAGGAATCTTATTAGTAGATGAAGCCTTTGATGGATGGTATTCAGCAAAGAAAACTTATGACTATGGAAGATTCTTTGAGAAAAAATCTATTTATGGAAATATGACTTGGGCAGAATTTGATATTAAGCAAATGGTCCATAGAGGTAAAAATGCCCCAAGTATAATTATGTGGTCTCTTGGAAACGAAGTATGGGTAACTCAAGAAGCTAAAGGTCAAGAAATGACTAGAAAACTTAGAGATTGGGTAAATGAAATAGATGATACTAGACCTACAACCTATGGAGAATCATTATTCCAATTAGGCGAAAATGGTGAAGGTGGTCATGAAATAGCTTGTGATGAAGTAGATACAGTTGGATTTAACTATGGAGATAATCATTATGACTTTTTCCATGAAAAATATCCTGATTGGGTTATCTATGGTTCTGAAACATCATCAGCATTAAGAAGTAGAGGAGAGTATGCACATCCTGAACAAAAAAATGTTATGGATAATCATGCTGATCTTCAACAATCTTCTTATGATAATGATTATGTAGGATGGGGAAAGACAGCGGAAGATTCATGGAAAATAGATAGAGATAGAGAATATGTCCAAGGACAATATATCTGGACAGGATTTGATTATATTGGTGAGCCAACTCCCTATATTAATAAATTCCCATCAAAGTCTTCATACTTTGGAGCTATAGATACTGCTGGTTTTGAAAAAGATGCCTTTTATTTCTATCAAAGTCAGTGGTCAGAAGAGCCAATGGTTCATTTATTGCCTCACTGGAATTGGGAAGATGATAAAAGCATAATGGTAGATGGAGATAAAATATTATTATATGCTTATACTAATGCTAATTCAGTAGATTTATATTTTAATGAAGACCTAAAAAGCAATGAATTAGGTACCTTAATAGATAGTAAAGGCTACGATATTACTAATGCAGGGTACAATGGTAGATATAAAGAAACTGCTGATGGAAAGCTACATTTAGAATTTAGAATTCCTTATAAGCCAGGAAAATTAACAGCTATAGCTAAGGATGAAAATGAAAATGAAATAGCTAGAGATGAAATAAAAACTGCAAAGGAAGCTAAAAAAATAGAATTAACTCCTGATAGACAAGTAATATCAGCTGATGGTTATGATTTATCATTTATAACTGTAGATATTCTTGATGAAAATGGAACATTTATGCCTACAGCAGATAATCTATTAAATTTTGAAGTAAGAGGAAATGGTAAAATAGTTGGTGTTGATAATGGTAATGCAGCTAGTGTTGAAAGATATAAGGACAATAAAAGAAAGGCATATAACGGTAAGGCTCTAGTTATAGTTCAATCAACAAAGGATGCAGGTTCATTTACATTAACTGCTAAAGGTCAAGGTCTTTCATCTGATAAAGTAACGGTTTATACAGTTGACGATGATTTAAACGAAAATAGAATAATTGGATATGATATAAATGATGTTAGTGTTCCTGTAAAAGGAAGTTTAGCTTTACCTGAAACTATTAAGGCTATTTATTTAAATGGTTCTAATAGAGATGTACGTGTTACTTGGGAAGAAGTATCAAGTGAAAAGCTAGAAACGCCAGGTATATTTACAGTTAAAGGACAAGTTAATGAAAGTAATGACGAAGTATTTATAAATGTTATAGTAAAAGACATTGTAGGTGTGTTAGATACAAGATTACTCGCTGCTGTTGGTGGAAGTGTAACTCTTCCTAGTGAAGTTTC
>NZ_JBOFYU010000193.1:0-3529 GCF_051654825.1 Clostridium sp. | reverse complement strand
ATTGAGTTTACTAAGGTAAAAGGACATAGTACAAATGTTGGAAATAATAAAGCAGATGAACTAGCTAATTTCGCAATGGACCAATTATAAAAATAAAAGAGTTATTTGGATAAGGTAAGTGGGATATAATAAAAAGGATAGAGCTTTACGAAGGCTCTATCCTTTGAGGTGCTATTGATTATAAATGCTTTCGTCTAGGCCATTTTCAGATTTAGCAACTGCTATTGCAGTTGCTGCATCTCCTACTACGTTAAGAGAGGTTACTAACATCTCAACTGGACGATTAATAGCTAAAATGAGAGAATAAGCGAGTACAGCAGTATCATTTTGGTAGCCCATCCCAGTAAGAACGGTAAAGAGAATAATTGCTCCAGCACCCGGTGCAGCAGGTGTACCAATAGAGGCAATAAGTGCCAAGATTCCAATAGTTAGAATACTGCCCATGGTAACATCATAACCTGCACTTGAAGCAATGAAGATGGCAGCAATAACTTGCATAATGGCAGTACCATTCATGTTAATTGTCATACCTAATGGTAAAATAAATGAAGCGATTTCTTCATTTACACCTAATTCTTCAACTACCGTTTGTGTATTTAATGGCAATGTTGAGGCAGATGAAGAAGTTGAAAATCCAAATAAGGCAACTTTACCGATCTTTCTTACAAAGACAACTGGATTTAATCTTGTAGTAAGGAAAATAAACAAACCATATCCAAATACTAAGAATAATAGTAAAACAGCAACTACAGTAATGACATAAGCTAAAGCTGGTTTAAGATGTTCAATACCATAAATGGCAAATGTACGAGTAATTAAAACAAAGATAGCTATAGGACCAAATTTAGTAATGATAAAGCCTAAAAAGATAGTAATAATTTTATTGATTTCTTCTAGAATCTTTTTAAGTACAATAATCTGACCCTCAAGTGCGTTGATTGATAAACCTGTCGCAACAGCTAAAAATACAACAGCTAAGATTTTACCATTTTCTGAAAAAGCTCCTGTAATATTATTTGGAACAGCTTGGATAAAAACAAGAAGAGGATTACTGCTAGTACTACCTACTTGGGTATTGATATCACTAATACTTACATGAAATAATCCTGCATTATGAGCAGCTAGTCCAAAGATACCCGCTAAAATTAAAGCGAATAAAGAAGTACCTAAAAAGCCTAAAATAGTTTTATAGGAAATACGACCTAGTTTTTTTGTATCTGTAATACGACACATAGCTAAAGAGATTGAGGTGAAAACCATAGGAACAATAACTAATTGTAAAGAGTTAATAAAAATTTGACCAATGATATAAAAAATTCCAATAGCATCAGCGCTAGAATGGATATCTTGAAATAAAATGAGGTTAATTGTATTCCAAAGAGAATTTTGACCAGAAGAGTTTAAATACTCTCTTAAAAAGATAAATAAAGTACCGGTTAAAAGTCCACCACATAAAGCAATGGCCATTTTTATAGCTAATTGATTAGCGTTATTTTTTGCGTTATTCATATGTCCTCCTAAAAATAATGAGATATTTTATAGGACACCATAAAAAACCTTAATATCCATTAAGATATTAAGGGAAAATACATGTGTTACGTATGCTCCTTATTAGCCTCACAGGACTATCTTAAAGGTATCCTATCGAAAGTAGTATACCTGAGGAGGAAAATTATGTCAAGTTGGATACAAGCTTAAAATTATAATTGCGTATTTAAAATATTATAGTTATAATAGATATTCTGAGAACAATTCAGGTTAAACTATTATAAGGTAGAAAAAATAAGTTAAATAGACAGAAGAAGTCTTATATTTATAGAATACATGGCATATCCTATAAAATAGACTGCCTATTCAAAGTAGCATCTTAATGGCTAACAACATGCAAAACTAATAAAGAATAGAGGGATGGAATAATGAATCAAGACGAAGCCAAAAAACACGCCTTTCATAATGAGATGATTAACTTATATAAAACAATAAGTAAACAACTCAAATATAAATCTACTAAATTGTTAGATATGATTAATAAATATGGTGGATATGAAGCAGCTATTAAATTTATTAAATCTGAAAGCAATACATTTGACTTCACAATTTTATGGGAAAATGAAAGATTAGATTTATCAGTAGAAGCACTGATTACAAATCCTAAACATAGAGATCTATTTCCGGAAGAAGTAGTAAGTTTTTGTGATAGAAAACTTAAAGACTATAATTTTTCACCACGAAAAATAGAAGAACCAAAAGAAGCTCCTATTGAAAATGAAAAGGTATTTAATGATTTAGTAGACCAAATGCCTACAATTATGCCAATAGAAAATAAAAAAGAATATATTTTACTTAATAGACCAATAGATATTGATAAGGAAACATGGAAACAGTTATTTAGTAGTGATACAGTATTTCCAGCTAAGAATAAAGACCTTATTTTAAGATTAGTACTTATCAATGGATACGTAGAAGCAGATGAAATCTCTAAAGAAGAAGGCTATAATTCAAAATATCCTTATAAAGAAGTAGTTATGGCTTTAGCTAAACGTATTAAAGCTAAAACTAAAATAGATGTTCCTTTATCTAGAAAAGGGGAAATGCTTTGGTGGCATATTTTATTCCTTGGAGGATTTAAGGACAATAATTGTTTTGAATGGAGAGTAAGACCAGAATTAAAAAAGGCAGTAGAAGAACTGAGTGCAGAAGGAAAAGTAGACCTAAGCAATATAACCGTGCAAACTCATAAAGAATTTGAAGAGGTAGAAGAAGAAATACAAGTTATAAATAATGCTGATTTAAAAAAAGAAATAATTACTACTCTACCTATAGAAGTAAAAGAAGAATTGCCACAAGAAGAGGTAACTCAACCTAAAGAGATATCAATTAAGAAGGAAGAAGTACCTATAAAAAAAGTAATAAAAGAGGATGCTTCTTTAGATAATTTTATTGATAGTCTATTAAGTGATATGGACTCTAAGCCAAAGAAAAAAGAAATACCTATGACTAAACCTAAAGATCCATTTGCTTTTCCAGAGATAGAGACAGCGGATAATTTATTACATGACTTAGAAGATGATAGTTTAGAAGCTTTTATTGAAGAGATGATGATGACAAAACAAGAAGATTCCTCCCATGAGAAAGTCACATTACCCGTAGAATTTAAAAAAGAAACACAAGAAATACAAGAAATACAAGAAACACCTAAAATAATCAATCAAGCAAAAGAAAATGATTCTATAAAATTAGAAAATCAACAAGAAAATACTGATGAATGGCAAAAGTTAAAAGAAGAATGTATAGAGTATTACGGAGCGATTTGTGAGATTTGTGGTTTTGATTATGGGTATACTTATGGAGAAGCTTTTGAAAAAAATATAGGAATTCATCATGTTCAGGCTAAAGATGATAAAGAAGAATATCTTCCAAATACTGATGCAATTAAGGATTTAATTCCAATATGTGATAATTGTCATGGTATCATCCATTCTAAAACACCTCCTTATACCGTAGAGGAAATGAGAAAAATGCTTAAAAA